>DATECW010000018.1:0-22712 GCA_035286705.1 Bacteroidota bacterium | reverse complement strand
TGCCTAGTTGCTTAGAATATCAAATGATCTTCAATCTCCGCGGGGAGGCATCAGCATGAGCGGCCGAATGAGATTGCCCATCCTCTTTTCAACCTTCTTTCTTCTTGCTTCGGCCGCATTATCCCAGGTAAAAACTTCGGGGAAACCCGCCGGTCTGGCAGAAGAGCAGGACTACGCGTTTGCCTATGGGCTCTTCAAGGACGGAATGTACCAACTGGCGGCCGACCAGTTCGATAAGTTCGTGAAGAAATATCCTTCGAGCATGAAAAAGACGGATGCGGTGTTCCTGAGCATTGAATCACGGTTCCAGCAGCAACGGTTCGATACGGCGGCCCGGCTTTTTGGTCGATTTGTGGCAGAATATCCCAATTCCCGTCTTACCGATGATGCCTCTCTGAGGTTGGGGGAATCGTTTCTTCGGTTGAAAAAGAACCAGGAAGCTCTTGTCCCGTTGAAGGATGTTCTGGATCGTTTCGCCCAGAGCGAACTTGCAGGCGAAGCCGCCTATTGGATCGGTGAGGCCTACGTCCGGACGGGCGACTATGAGAATGCGATCAAATACTACTCCCTGGCGTTTGAGCATTATCCTGCAAACCGCCTTCGTGATTATGCCCTGTACGCGATCGGTTGGACATATCAAACAAAGGGTGACTATACACGGGCTGCTGCGTGGTATACAAGGCTGCCGAAAGAATTTCCCGCAAGCGATTTGGTCTCGGCCTCTCTTGTTCGGAATGGCGAGTGTTTCTTCTACATGAAGGAGTATCGGAAAGCAATCCAGGAGCTTACTGGATCATCCAAGGGAATCACAAAAGCAGAAGAGAAGGGGGAGGCAGAATATCTGGTTGCAGAAGCATACTATCATCTTGGAGAGTTTGAACAGGCCCGTATTCATTATGAGCTTTTCGTGAAAGAATACCCCGGCCATCGTTTGGAGCGCGATGTTCTGTATGCCCTTGGGTGGACCTATCTCAAGATTGCAGACTATCCACGGGCCGAACAGGCGTTCGATGAGCTGGTTTCAGGGTCTGATGCGCTTGCCCACAGCGGCCTCTTCAGGAAGGGAGTCGCTGAGAAGTTCGGTGGAAAGACCGGGGAAGCCCTTACAACGTGGACCGAGGTCACCCGCAAGGCCCCCCAGGGAGAGTTTTCGGATAACGCATTGTACGAGAGTGGTCTCTTGCTTTACGAGCAGAACAAGCCTTCCGAAGCGCGGCCTTTCTTTGAGCGCGTCACCAAAGAATACCCTTCCAGCGATGTTCTTGCCGATTCCTACCGCATGGCGGGGGAGTGTCTTGTGGCAGATTCGAACTTCGCAAAAGCAAGGGAGGTTTTTGCCCGGGCAATTGCCGTGCCGGATGCATCATTTGATGCCAGGGTGAATTCCCTCTTTCAACTCGGGTGGAGCCAGTTCAAGCTGGGACAATACGCAGAAGGAATTCAGTCCTTTTCTCAGTTTCTTGAGACTTACGGGAATCACCCAAAAGCCGCTGATGCAATGTTCTGGAGGGCGGAGGCCGAATACCGACTCGAACAATACGATGCGTCATCCAACGACTACGTATCCGTTGCCGACCTGAAATCTGTGCGGCAGGAAGACGCGCTGTACGGGGCAGGATGGTCCTATTTCAAACTGAACAATTTTGGCAAGGCCAAGGAACAGTTCGAAAAGCTCGTGGCGGCGTTCCCGTCGGGGAAATTCGTCTTTGACGCCCGTTTGAGGCTGGGCGATTCGTTCTTCTTCCTGAAGGAATATGCTGGGGCCGAAGGTGCTTACAGGACCGTGATTCGTCAGTTCCCCCAGGAAGCTTCGGTGGACTATGCCTATTACCAGCTCGGGCAGGCATACTATCGGCGTGGAAACTATAACGACGCGGTGAGCCAATTCAATGAGTTGATGAAGCTGTTTCCGAAGTCTTCGCTCGCTGACGACGCCCAGTATGCGATCGGCTGGATTTGGTTTCAGAACAAACAGTACCCTGAAGCCATCAAGGAATTCCAGAAGGTTCTTCAAAACGCACCGGAGAGTGAACTTGTTCCGCGGGCTTTGTACAGCATTGGCGATGCGTACTATAATCTCCAGCAATATGGCGCCGCCGAAAAGACCTATCGGGATGTTTTGAATCGTTTTCCAAAGAGCCCCTCTGTTGCCGATGCTGTCAGCGGCATTCAGTACTGTCTCCTCGCACAGGGGAAACAGCAGGAGGCGCTGACCGTGATCGATCTCTTTCTGAAAGAGAATCCTGACGCGGGTGTTGCGCAGACATTGTACCTCAAAAAGGGGGACCTGCTCTACAGCCAACAGCAGTATGACGGCGCCATCAAGGAATACAGGGCCTTTTCGGAGAAATACCCCGGTTCTCCTCTCATCGCCGCTGCATACTACTGGATCGGAAAGAGTTATTTGGCACAGAATCGAACGCTGGATGCTGCGCAGGCATTTGAGCGGGCGGCTTCCGTCAACAACGGAGGAGCGAAAACGACGGCCCAATCACTGCTTGAGCTCGGCGATGCATACCTGAACTTGAAGAGTTATGAGAAAGCGTTGGAGGCACTGACCCGGCTTGAGCGTTCGCACTCAGAGTCCGAAGTGATGCCGGACGCGATGTATTTGAAGGGGACAGTATTGGCGCAAGCCGGGACAACGGCCGACGCCCACCGTCAGTTCAACACGTTGGTGGGCCGTTTTCCGAAAACGACGGCTGCCGACAAAGCCAGACTGGCGCTCGCCCGCATCTATCTGAAAGAGACGAATTTCAGTGATGCCGTTCAATTCGCTCAACATGTGGCAACGAGCAGGACCGACGAATTGGGCGCCGAAGGACAATACATCATCGGCCTGACGGAATCGACGCAGAAAAACTGGCAGGCTGCGATCACGGCGTATCTTCGGGTGAGGTACATCTTCCCGACTCAGGAAGAATGGCTCGCAAAGGCCTACCTTGGCCTTGGAGAGGTGTACGAGCAGACCAATGAACCCCGCCGTGCGCTGGATGCATATCAAACGGTTCTCAAGTTCGAACGACAACGCGAAACAGTTGCCGATGCGCAACGAAGATTGAAGCGGATGGAACGCCCATGAGATTCTGCAGGTACGTTGTTCTGCTGGCTCTTCCGGGCTTTGTGATTGCTCAGCAGCCTGGAACACAGGACAAAGGAAAACGCCAGCCCGAGTCCAAACCGATGGATGTGCAGCAACAGCAGCGCCGTGAGCCGCCGCTCCCTGAAATAGACTTGCCCGAGTTTGTTATCACCGGATCCGTGTCAATCGATCCTCCCAATGCGCAGAAATTGCTTCACGAGGGAAAGGGAATCTACAGACGTCTTTCATCCGAGAGTGCGATAGGAACGAGGGAGCGAGAGACGTTGGAACTTGGACAGCGATTCAAGCAATCGCAGCTTCTGCCTGCGAAGAATGCCGGGGGGGCGTTGCGGGCGGGGCTCGGAAATTTTTTCACCCCCGACCTCGGTGCTTCGGTCGGATTGACTGACCCATCGTATGATGTTACCGGGACCCTCTCATACTGGAGAACAAAGGGATTTACGCGAAATGCCGATGCTTCGTCCGGAATGATCGGAGTGCATGGAAGCCACGAAATCCCGAACGGGTCGTCATTCGTCCGTGAGGCTCGACTGGCTGCCGCTGCTTCCCTGGATCTCCGTTCTTACAGATTTTATGGTTCCCTTCTTCCGACAACACTTCGGGATCTTTCGCGATTCAATCTTCGTTTCCAGGCATCTGCAAGCGTCGGGGATGGGACAATGCTGGGAGCGGGTGCCGAGTTCCGGACCATAAGTGTTCGCGACAGCTCGACGACAACAACGGAAAACAGCGTGAGGGTGGATGTGGGCGGATCTGTACCGGTCTTCGAGTTTCCCCTTGACGTGCATGGGAGGATGTGGTTTTCGACTGTGACCACCGTGGCTGCGAGACAGCTTTCCCAGATAGCACTGTCGGTCGGTACGCCGCGTCTTTCCTGGGGGAATGTTTCAATGCGCGCGGGCGCTGAGGGCTACCGTCTGGAAGGAATGAACGGTCAGCAGGGAAGTTATTTCTTTCCCTACGTCTTCCTCGATGTCCTCATGATGAAGCGACATACTGCATTTCTTTCCTTTCAGCCTTCTCCCGTCTATCAAACACTTGAGGATCATCTCAACCACAGTCCGTACGTGTCCGCCAACGCTTCGATCAGACATACGATCGCCAGACTGGCATTCACAGGGGGAATAGAATCGGATTGGTACAGTTGGCTGAGTACGAAGGTGTGGTTCGAACACAAAGCAATGACGGACTATCCCTTCTATGCCGATTCGACGGGCTCAGGGATGTGGCTGCTTTCGTATGGCGGAACGACGACTGTTTCCGTATTTCACCTCGATGGAGTTGCAAACATCAGTTCAAATGACTATTTTGCTGTCACGAGCACGATGCGCGTTGACAAAAGTACTGCGACGGAGCATGTCCCTTACCTGCCGGGGTTTGAGGCATCGTTCGCCTGGACGCATCGGTTCGGATTTGAAGTCGACGTTTCGCCCAGTGTGGGTGTTGTCAGCCGGCAGGATGTCGACTTTGTGGGCTCCCAGGGAGGAGCTCATGTCTGGACGGGGTTGCACGTTGAGTACCTGGGTTTGGGAAACCTGAAAATTTTCCTGAATGCGACGAATCTGCTGAACCAGAAATACGAAGTCTGGAAAGGATACCGGGCGGAACCGTTCCGTGTTGCCGCCGGGTTGACGTATCGCTGGTAAGAAAGAACATGATCACGGACAAATCAATGGAGGAAGCATGCCAAATGTCAACTTGATCGAAGAAGAAGGCGGAGGTGAAGGCGCGATGGAGCCCATCGCTGCCCCGATGAGGAAGGGCGGAGGCGGCGGAGGTGGTTCGAAAGTGTTGCTCATTGTTATCATTCTTGTTGTGGTTGGTGGCGGCGTGTTCGCACTCAACAAGTTCGGCATTATCAAACTGTGGGGAAAGAAACCGCAGCCGGTTGTTGTCGCACAAATCCCTGAAGAACAATTTACCGCCGAACAATATGCCGATACCACGGCCTTAACCGATACCAGCGGAGTTTCGTTCGTCGAAACACCTCCCTTGACTGAGCAAAAAGAACCGGAAATGACTTCAGGTCTTGTATTGGATAGAGGCGGGAAGAGAACCGCCCTTTCGGGCTCTGCCCCGGTGTCCTCAAAGCTGGGCGAGATGACGGGAAATTACACGATTCAGGTCTCGGCGTGGCGTGACAAGAGCACGGCTGAGACATATGTCAAACGTCTTGAGGAAGCCGGGTATCCGGCTTTTGTTGAGCAGCGTTCCGTGAAGGATGGTTCCTGGTATACCGTGCGGATTGGTCGCTATTCTTCCATCAAAGAAGCAAAGAAAGCCGTCGACTCGTTTGCATACGAGTTGAAAGCAAACTACTGGATCGACAGGGTTCAGCCGAATTAATCGTTCTTTGAACAACTCTCCTTCTTCCTATGAGTCTCCTTGACTTGTTCATAAAGGGTGGGGTCTTCATGTACCCCATCCTTTTTTGTTCAGTGCTCGCTCTGGTGGTGATCGTGGAGCGATTCCTTGTCCTGCGGAAAGCGAAGATCGACGCCGGACAGTTCATGATGAAGCTAAGAAGCGTTCTCCAACGCGGGAACGTCTTGGAGGCGATCAACTTCTGTTCCAAGATTGACGCGCCTCTTGCAAGTATTTTGAAAAAGGGCCTGGTGAAATATCCCGAAGGCCACGATCGCATCCGCGAAGCGATTGAGAACGCGGGGAAGGAAGAAACCTTCAAACTTGAACATCGTTTGGGTATTCTTGCCTCCGTCGCAGGCATCGCCCCCCTCCTGGGCTTTCTCGGGACAGTGACAGGAATGATCGCGGCCTTCAGAACCATTGAACTATTGAGCGGGGCAGTGAACCCCAGCGACCTGGCGGGTGGCATCTGGGAAGCGCTGTTGACCACGGCGTTCGGCCTGATCGTAGGAATCATTGCGTACGGCTTCTACAACTATTATGTCAATCGTGTGGGACGATTTGTCTTTGAAATGGAAAGCGGATCTGAAGAGTTTCTCGATCTTGTCATCTCAGGAAGGCTCGATGAAAACGAGGGCGCTTCCGCCGGATCACGCGGAGCGGCGCGCCAGGAAGAGTATTTCAAAGAGAAGGGGAAAAAATGAAATTTTCCACCCAGCATAGACCACTCTCTGTCTTCTCCCATTCTTCACTGACAGATATCGTGTTTCTTCTCCTGATTTTCTTCCTCCTCTCATCTTCCTTCGTCGTGCAATCCGGGATAAAGATCCAGTTGCCGAAGTCAGAAGCCGCGGAACAGGAAACGCAGAAGCAGATTGTTGTTACGGTAACGGAGCAAGGAGCCATTTATCTGAACGACAGGCAGGTAGCGGCGGAGACGCTGGGCGGCCAGTTGGCTCCTTTGATCGAGCGAGACCGGGATAAGGTTGTCATCATCAAGGCCGATCAAATGGTCAGCCTGCAAAGCGCGGTCCAAGTGATGGACATTGCCAAAGGGGTAGGTGCCCAGAGACTTGTCATCGCGACTCAGCGGGGGTCATAGAAGCAGTCATGTCCACCGAAACCAGGACAGGATGGGTTGCATCGTTTGTTATCCACGGGATTCTCCTGCTGCTTTTCCTTTTTGTGAGTATCCCGGAAATCATCCAGAAACAGGATTTTATTGAAGTCACATGGGGTACCCCCAGCGTGACGACGGCTTCGAGCCAAACGATTCCCGCTTCAGCAGAACCTTCCTCATCTTCTCCTGTTACGACGATCGTGGCAAAGAAAGAATCACGCGCCACAAAGAAGCCGGCCCAGCCGGTTATTCTGCCCGAACGACGTATGATCGATCTGTCGCAGGAGAACCTTCCTCTGCAAAAGGCAGAAAAAGTGGAGACTCCCCAGCAAGGTGCTCAGAAAAAAGAAACTCAAGAGGGGAGGATTGGAGAACGTGAAGGGATGACGGGTCGAAGCATTGGCGAGCGAGAACGGTCCGATCCTTCGACTGTTCCGGGATCGGCGGCCGGAATGACACCCGGATCCGGAGGTCTGGGAGAGGGTGTGGAAAAGGGGGTGGCCTTCTCAATCCAATGGGCACAGGGGGGGACTCGGCGAAAAATCAGCGGAGAACTGCCAAAATATCCCGCCGGAGTCAATGTGGAAGCACAAATCAAGATCCTGGCTGTGGTCCTTCCCAACGGGTCGGTGCAGTCTGCTCAACCGGCTCAAAAGGCGAATACGCAATTGGAAGAAGCTGCCATCAAAGAGGTTCGGTTCTGGAAATTCGAGCCGCTTCGTCCCTCGCAACCTCAACGCGAACAATCCTGCGTTGTGACATTCCTTTTCACACTGAAGTAGAGTTTTCCTCCGGATCTTCTTTTTCCCCCTTCTTTGGCCTTAAGGCAAGATACAACCCTGCTTCAACTGCTGCGAGAGCGGTGAGAGTCACGGCATCCCTGTCGAACCACTCAGCAAGTCCCTCGGGCGGAAGAAGAAATCCGGTAACCATGGTAAGAATGGTCCACCCGACCGAAAACAGGATACCGAACAACCCCACGGCCAGAAATCCTTCACCAAGTCCGGCTCGTTTTTTCCGATTGACAAAGATGGCCACGGCCGCGATTCCGTGCAGTGCGAAAATGACGACTGCAACCATCTCTAATAAGCATCCTTCCCGAAAAGAACGGCGCGCAAAGTCTTGAGGATAATCTTCACGTCGAAGACAAGCGACCAGTTCTCCACGTAGTAGACGTCATATTTGGTGCGTTCCTCAATCGGGGCATTTCCCCGAAGCCCGTTGACCTGGGCCCATCCGGTCATGCCTGTCTTGACGCGATGACGATCGAGATACTTCGGTATCTGATCTTTGAACCGCTCGACAAAATACGGCCGCTCAGGGCGGGGTCCGACGATGGACATCTCGCCGCTCAGGACATTGAACAACTGCGGAAGCTCATCGAGGCTGAAGCGTCTGAGAATGCGGCCGAAGGCGGTTGCCCGTGGATCGTTCTTTGCAGCCCACACCGGTCCCGTTTCCTTCTCTGCATTGGTTCGCATGGTCCTGAACTTCATGACACGAAAGAGTTCTCCATCAAGGCCGACCCGTTCCTGAAGAAAGAACGCGGGGCCGCGTGAGGTGGCTTTGATAACGAGAATGAGGATCAGAAGCACGGGGCTCGCGAGAGCAAGCACGACGAGGGCGAAGAGGATGTCGAACGATCGTTTCAAGATCCGGTTCCAGGCTGTCAGCGATGCCTCACGCACCTGGATGAACGGGACTCCCTCGATCTCTTCGACACGAACGCGGCTCGTCATGAGCTCGACCATGTCGGGTGCCATCATCATTTCCACGTTGAGCCCCTGGCAATCACGGATGAGCGTGAACAGCTTCGAGTGTTCCGTGTGAGGCAGGGCGAGCAAAACGAGATCCGCCGAATGGTTCCTGAGATAGTGTGGTACTGCAGTGATCGTCCCGAGCCGGGTTGCGCCGGAAACCCGCAGCTTCTGTTGAGATGAAGCTGAAAAATATCCGATAACGTGGTAGCCGAGAGAAGGCCGGTCTTTTATCGCCTGAAAAATTCTTCTTGCAGTCTCGTTCGCGCCGACGAGAACTACCTTCTTGATGTCATGCCCGAGTCGATATCGCTGTTGCTCGATCTTGAGAACCGCGAATCGCCCCAACGAGAGAAAGGCGACAGAGGACAACGCCAGCAGACCGAACACGAGCCTGGAAAATGAAAATGCCCGATAGAAGAATGCGGCAGCCATCACAACAAGCATCCCGATGACAACGACGCGTACGATGGGGAAGAATTCGTCAGAGAAGTGAATTGTGCGCCTGGTCGCATACATTTCTCTTGTATGAAAAAGGAACAGCCAGACCGGAATGACGAGGAACGAGCCGTAGACGTACGCTTCAAGCGGGGGAACTCCGAGTTCCACGGGGAAAAGATCGGTGAAAGGAGAGAAGAAGCGAAGCCAATAAGAAAAAAGAAAGGCCCCTTCAATAGCGACAATGTCGAACAGGACGGTCAGAAGCGGAATGAGAACATCTTTGCGGTGGGATGCCATTGGGAAGACGGAACGCTTAGCCGAAGAGTTCCTGTTCGACCTGTTGAAAAATGATATGGCCGACGGTGATGTGGCCTTCCTGAATTCTCTGCGTATCCTGTGCCGGGATGATGATGGGGAGATCGGATAACTCCCTGGATTTCCCGCCATCTTTTCCGAGAAATCCGATCGTTACCATTTTCTTCTTCCGGGCTGTGCGAAATGCCTGGTTGATGCTCTCAGAATTGCCGCTGGTGCTGATCCCAATGAGCACGTCTCCCTCGTAGCCGAGAGCGTCAACCGACCGGGCAAAGACATTGTCGTATCCGAGGTCGTTGGCTCCGGCCGTAAGGATGGACGTATCCGTTGTGAGAGCGATAGCGGGGAGACCGGGGCGCTGAATGCCCGGGCTCAATCGAATGACGAATTCCGTGGCAAGGTGTTGAGCGTCGGCTGCGCTGCCGCCGTTTCCGCACAGGAGAATCTTCTTCTTGTTTTGCAGGGCAGCTTTGATGAGGTCGATTGCCTTTGAAATCTGCGGAAGGAGCTCGTCCTCGATCCGCTGTTTCGTGGCGGCACTCTCCCTCAAAGAACTTCTGATGAATTGTTCGCGATCGGATTTCATGGCGCCGCTTTCACCTTGGTGGAATGAATTGCTTCTGCGAATTGACGTATCAAACCGGAGTGGCCTTGTTCCTCCAGAATCGTGCCTGTGACAACAAAAGACGCTCCCGCGTCAACTTTCCTGCGTGCATCCTCGGGTTTCCGGATTCCACCGCCTACGATGATGGGCAATGCGCAAACCTTGCTGACTGCTCGTATCATTTCGTCGGGAACAGGATTGTCCGCGCCGCTTCCGGCGTCAAGATAAAGGCACTTCATGCCAATTATTTCTGCAGCAAGTGCATGGGCAACGGCAATATCCGTTTTGTGGTGGGGAATGGGCTTGGTGTTGCTGACAAATTCGGCGGAGGTCATCGTTCCGGTTCCAATGAGCATATAGCCGGTAGAGATGGCCTCTAATCCCATTCGCTTGATGATCGGCGCCGCCAAAACCTGATTCCCTATCAAATGCTCGGGATTACGCCCGCTGATCAGGACGAGGAAGAGAATCGCGTCCGCCGCTGCGGAGACCTGTGAGAGACTGCCCGGGAAGATCACCACGGGCACGGTGGTATTGCGTTTGATGACCGTGATCTGCTTCTCGAATTCGCTCGTCATGACAAGGCTGCCCCCGACGAGAAAACCGTCGACACCCGCCTCCGTGGCGTTGCGCACAAATGAAGGGAGGTTGTCATCATTAATCTTGTCGGGATCGATGAGAATCAGGTATCCGGCGCCATGTTTCTGATGAACGGACAACAGACGATCATGCGTTGTCATAAGGAATAATCCTCACTAGTGAAGAAATGTCCGGACAATTGATTCAACGGCGCCCAGCGCTTCCGGCAGCCGCGATGCATCCTTTCCGCCCGCGGTGGCCATGTGGGGCCGGCCTCCGCCTCCTCCCCCGACAAGTTTCGCGACTGCACCGACAATTTTTCCGGCTTGGAGCCTCCCGGCTGCCACAAGGTCATCCGTGACAACACACACCAGCGTGACCCTTCCGTCAGCCACTGAAGCGAGGACGCCAACGCCGCTCCCGAGTCTGGAACGAACAGTGTCTCCCAATAACTGTAATTCCTCCATCGAACTCACAGAAACCTCAGCAGTTACAAGCTTCAGTCCGTTGATCGCGGTGCTTTTTCCTATCAGCGTCTCGATAGACGAACTGAGCGTCCGAAGCCGGACTCGGGAGGCCTCTTTTTCAAGGTTTCTGCGAAGATCAGCCAGCCGAAGAACAATGTCTTCGGTCGTCCGCCGGTGTTCATCCTGTGAATGAAACGCAGTACTGAATGACGAATAGTGAGCCGGAAGAGAGGCCTTCGATTGCCTGAGACGCCCGATCGATTGTTCAATGATCTTCAGCTCTTTCCCTTCCTCCGAAGAACCGGCCGCCGTTTTATCGAGCAAATGCGTCACTTCTTCGAGCTGACCGACCGCATAATCCAACCGATCTCCCAATTCTCTGTCTCGGAGTTTGAGGAGTTCCAGTGCATGATCCGCCGTTACCGCCTCGATTCGTCGCGTACCGCTGGCAACGCTTCCCTCTGAACGAAATCGGAAAAAGCCGATTTCCTTCGTGTTGCTCACATGTGTCCCGCCGCAGAGTTCGACCGAAAATCGGGGATCAATCTCAACAACCCGCACCTTTTCCCCGTATTTCTCACCGAAAAACATCTTCACGTTTGGCCATCGCTTTCTTGCTTCGTCAATGGTGACCCATTCCCCTGGATCATTCAGCGCCATGACGTCAATCCCCTCGTCAATCTTTTCATTCACCATCTCCTCGATGGCCTGCAATTGCTCTGGAGATACCTTGTCAAAATGGTTGAAATCGAACCGGAGATGGTCGGGAGCGACAAGCGATCCCGATTGGTGGAGGTGATTTCCGAGTACGCGGCGCAGCGCTTCGTGGACGAGGTGCGTCGCGGTATGGTTCCGCATGATCGCCACGCGGCGGTCTTTATCCACTGTCGCAATCACTTCCTTTGCAATGGCGTCCCCAAGCTCTCCTTCGAACTTGTGAGCGATGATACTGCCATCCTTCACAGTATCGACAATCCGTATCTTCTGACCTCCAAAAACGAGATTCCCCGTGTCGCCGAGTTGACCTCCTGATTCTGCATAGAACGGCGTCTTGTCGAGCGTCAGATACTCTTTTGACACGCCAGTGATGACCGCCTCATTCTCCAGGAGTTCATAACCGATGAACACCGAAGGGGCCGCGTCTTTTCTCAGGGTTGTGAGAACCCCCACCGCGGAAGAAGTTTTGCCTGATTCTCTGGATCGATTCCGCTGTTCCTCGAGTAACCGATGAAAGCCCTCCACATCAACGGAGAGATTGCGCTCTTTCGCCATCAGTTCTGTCAGGTCGAGAGGAAATCCAAACGTGTCATAAAGCCGAAACGCATCTTCTCCACTTATCGCTTTTGATTTTTGCTTTTTCAATTCTTCCCCGACCTGTTCAAAAATTTCCAGTCCCCGGTCCAGGGTCGCACCGAATCCCTCTTCTTCACCCCTGATCACTCGTTGGATGTGCTCCTTCTTCTCTTCAATTTCAGGGAAGATGTAGCTCATGTGTTCCACGAGTGTAGGCACGAGTTTGAAGATGAATGGTTCATGCATTCCAAGAGTCCGTCCGAAGCGCGCAGCTCTGCGCAAAATACGCCGCAGAACATACCCGCGCCCTTCATTCGAGGGAATGGCTCCGTCTCCGATGGCAAACGTCAGCGTTCGGACATGATCTGCCACGACGCGCATGGCCGTGTCAAGCTCCATTTGACTATGCGGCAGTGATTCGTCCATTCTCCCGTCGTACGGTTTGCCCGTCATGCTGCTGATGGCGCCGATGACCGGAGTGAAAACATCGGTGTCGTAATTCGATGATTTCTTCTGAAGTACGGCGCAGAGTCTTTCGAATCCCATTCCGGTGTCGACATGCTTTGCAGGAAGGGGAGTCAACGTGCCGGCTCGATCCCGGTCGTACTGAATAAACACAAGATTCCAGATTTCAACGACGTCTGATGTGCCCGCATTGATCATCGAAGCCGTCGCTGTCCCCGACGGTGTGTGATCCATGTGGATCTCGGAGCAGGGGCCACAGGGTCCCGTCTCTCCCATCTCCCAGAAATTGTCCTTCTCGTCGAAACGAAGCACATGCGAGGGGTCGATATCAGTGACTTCTTTCCAGAGCCTCTCAGCCTCCTCATCGTCTTTGTACACGGTGGCCCACAACCTGTTCTTGGGCAATCCCCAGACACCTGTGAGGAGTTCCCATGCCCAGGCAATGGCCTCTTTCTTGTAATAATCTCCGAATGACCAATTGCCGAGCATTTCAAAGAAAGTGTGATGATACGTATCGAGGCCCACCTCTTCGAGGTCATTATGTTTCCCGCTGACCCGTATGCATTTCTGTGTGTCCACGGCGCGGACATAGGAGCGCTTGCCCGTTCCCAGGAATACATCTTTGAACTGATTCATTCCGGCATTTGTGAAGAGGAGGGTGGGATCGCCATGCGGGATGACCGAAGCGCTGGGAACCACGGCATGGCCGCGTTCCTTGAAGAAATTCAAAAAGCTATTTCGAATGTCCCGCGATGTCATCAACAACATTCCGTGACTGTGAGAATCAGTGTCCGTAGTATCAATCGAGTGTCTCGCCTCTCATGAGCCTTTACTAAGTCGGCCCGAGAACTGTGAGACTCAACACTAAACTTCAATCTGTGTATGAAGGGCAATCTCTTCCAAAACCGCCGAAACGCGAAGACATTCGTTCATGGTCCCGTCAAACACAACCGCCTTTCCCTTCGCATGGACTTCCCATGTCATCGCTTCAGCTTTTTGAGTGTCGCATCCCAGGGCCTTGATGAGCTGTCCGATAACCTCCTCGAAGGTGTGGGTTTCATCGTTGTACAGGATGACTTTGGCCGGTTCCTCGGTGAGAAGATCCGTCTCATCGTGCTCTTCGCCGGCGGGACGTGCAACCGCGGCTCCAACTATTTCCAGCACAAGCTCGCAACTCATGGGAATCTTCATCGAAAATACGCAAAAACGGGGTGTGTTTCAATAAACAGGCGGAAACAAAAAGGCATCCCGGTACCTCGAGGATGCCTTGTCAATGCAGGGAATCTGATCCTACATGTTGTGAACGATCGCTTCTCCGAATTGAGAGCATTTCACTTCTTTTGCCCCCTCCATCAATCGGGCAAGATCATACGTGACGACTTTGGACGTGATGGTCTTCTCAAGACCGCGCAAAATGAGGTCTGCCGCCTCAGTCCATCCCATGTATCTCAGCATCATTTCGCCCGAAAGGATGACGGATCCGGGATTGACCTTGTCCTGGTTCGCATACTTGGGAGCAGTTCCGTGTGTCGCTTCAAAGACGGCAAAGCCGTTCTCATAGTTGATATTTCCTCCCGGAGCAATCCCGATACCTCCGACCTGGGCAGCCAGTGCGTCAGAGATGTAGTCGCCGTTCAGGTTCAGTGTGGCAATGACGTCGTATTCCGCAGGCCTGGTGAGAATTTGCTGAAGGAAATTGTCGGCGATCATGTCCTTGACGGTCATTCCGTTCGGGAGCTTCACCCACGGACCTCCGTCGAGAAGTTGTCCGCCGAATTCTTTCTGCGCCAGTTCGTATCCCCAATCACGGAATGCTCCCTCCGTGAATTTCATGATATTCCCCTTATGAACGAAGGTAACAGACTTACGTTTGTTGTCATTGGCATAACGAATCGCTGCCCTGATGAGCCTGGTACTCCCCTCTTCGGAAACGGGCTTGATTCCAATGCTCGAAGTCTGGGGAAATCTGATCTTCTTCACACCCATTTCCTTTTGCAGCCATGCAACGATTTTTTCCGCTTCGGGCGTCCCGGCTTTCCATTCGATTCCCGCATAGATGTCTTCTGTGTTTTCCCGGAAGATCACCATGTCGATCAACTCCGGCTTTTTGACCGGAGAGGGTACGCCCTCGAAATACCGTATGGGCCGGAGGCAGACATAGAGATCGAGCATCTGACGAAGTGCGACATTGATGGAACGGACTCCCCCTCCAACCGGGGTCGTGAGGGGACCTTTGATCGCGACGATGTGGGCCTTGATGGCCTCAAGGGTATCGTCATGAAGCCAGGTGTTTGGTCCGTACACAGTATTGGCTTTTTCTCCCGCGTAGACTTCAAACCAGACGATTTTCTTCTTGCCGCCATATGCTTTTTTAACCGCGGCATCAAAAACGTGCCGGGATGCACGCCAGATGTCGGGTCCGGTTCCGTCTCCTTCAATGAAGGGGATAATGGGATGGTCGGGGACATGGAGCTTGTTATTGGAAAACGTTATGGATTGTCCCTCTGACGGGGGTGTGAGTTTTACGTAATGTGCCATTTCGGACGATCTCCTTGTCTCAGGAATGCTGGTGGATTGACATGCGGATCCTCTTTCCATAATCTGCCATTTCACCGTTGCGGTATTTCTTGAGCTTGAGCAGGAACCGTATGTTATCGTTCTGATAACGGGGAGTGATATGGAGATGGAAATGGAAGACGGATTGTCCGGCAATGCGCCCGTTGTTGGAGAAGATGTTGAAGCCGTCAAGCTGCAGGCTTTCCACTGTTGCCTGCGCAACCGTGTGAGCGGCCTTCAGCAGTCCGGTGAATGCGGAGGACTGAACCTCAAGAAAATCCCTGCAGTGGTGTTTCGGAATCACCAGCGAATGGCCGAAGTGAATAGGATTGACGTCGAGGATGCAAAGGGCGTCCTCGTTCTCAAAGAGAATCTCGGCGGGAATCTCGCGGGCAATAATCTTGCAGAAAACGCAGTTGTTCATTTTTTTCAGATGACGGGCGGGTCCGGGTTGGTGAATACGAAATCTATCAAAAAATGACCGAAAGTCAAAGAAGCCTTACCTACCTTGCTTATCGGAACGAGTTTTGGTATATTTTTTCGTCTTGTCCCCAATACCACATCGCAAAGGAACAATCATGAAGCCGTATGCAGTTGTTCTTCTCGTTTTCACTCTGCTCGCCCTCGTCCTCATGCAGGGATTCCAGTGCGCATCCTCAGAGTTCACCGGGGCAAAGCTGAAGATGACTCAGAAGAACTACAAGGAGGCAAAGCGCCTGTTGGAAATCGAAGTCCAGAAGAATCCCGGAAATGATGAAGCCTGGTACCTCCTTGGGGCGCTCTGTTCCGAAGACCAGGAATATGTTCGGATGAATGAAGCGTTCGACAGTGCGCTGCAACTGTCTGACAAACACGCCACTGATATTCGAAATGTCAAATTCAACCGATGGGGCATTCATCTCAACTCCGGCGTGAGAGCGTTGGAACGTGCAACTCCCGAATCGACCATCTACTTCGACGAGGCAATCGAGGAGTTCAACAAAGCAGCCGCGGCAAGTCCGGATACATCATTGACTTACCGTTATCTGGGGTACGCCTATAATAACAAAGGGGAGTATGAGGGAGCCCTCAAGGCTTTTGGAACAGCATGGGAAAAGGGGAAGGATTCGGAATCTCTGAAGCGAACAGCCCGGATCTATATCTTTCTTGGGGACAGGTATAAGACTGCGTTTGAGACGGAGAATGCCGATAACCTCAAGGCTGTCCGAAACCTGGCAGGGGTCAGAAGAAACAGCGTGAGAAGTGACGTCATAGCGGCCCTTGGGGCACCCGACAATATCCGAAGAGGTGCAAGGGGAACGAAGAAGGAAACCCTGGTGTACACGCGATACAATTTGACTCTTGAAATGGACAACAATAAGGTAGTGTCAAAGACTTTTTCTCCGCCATATAAGCCCGCAATCGATTCGTCAAAGCATCTGCTCGCTATGCGTCAATACAACGACGCTATTTCTCTGCTGCAACAGGGGAAGTCCGTGCTGGCGGATGACATTGAAGTTCTGAATATCCTCTTGCAGGCGTATGTACAGTCTGACAGGATCAAGGAAGCGATTGGCGAATATGAGCAGGTGACCAGGGCCAATCCTGACAATAAGGTCAACCATTACATTCTCGGCGTCCTGTACCGCAGCGCAACCGACTACAAAGCTGCAGTGGCGGAGTTTCAAAGAGCCTACCAGCTTGATCCGAACTACAGCGACGCGTTGTTTGACCTGGGAGCGACATACTACAACTGGGGCGTTGAGATCATGCGGGCTTCAGATGAGAAGGGGGAAGCAACGCAGGAACACAAAGAGAAATTCAAAGAAGCACTCCCGTATATCGAAAGGGTCTCCCAGGAAAAGCCGGAAGATGTCCTGGTTTGGGAGACTCTGGGAACCATCTACGCACAGCTCGGCATGCAGGAAAAGGCCATTAAGGCATTCGACCAGGCCGACAAGCTTCGATCGAATAAGTAACTCAAACCATACTCTCAATCCCGAATGCCCATCGCCATCGATGGGCATTTTGGTCTCGGATGAAGGAACACGCCATGGCAGACCAGGTCCAGCAACAACAAATCAACATCGAGTTGGGGGAGAAGGAAGCGGAAGGAATTTATTCAAATCTGGCGATCATCACCCACTCGCCGGCCGAATTTGTCATTGACTTCACTCGCGTGCTGCCTGGCGTTCCAAAAGCCAAAGTCCACGCGCGCATCATCATGACGCCGCCGCACACCAAGATGCTGCTCAATGCGCTTCAGGATAACATTGAGAAGTTTGAAAAGAAGTTCGGGGAGATCAAGATCGCCGGAGAAGTAACCGGAGGTCAGGGTTTTGGATTCCAGCCTCCGAATAAAGGAGAAAAGGTTCACTAGAGAGGGGAGGCAGAGAATATTCGTGGAATGATCTCTTGATTCGGCTCCTCCTTTGTAAAAGGGGGATTAAGGGGGATTTGGGCTGTCAGGTCAGAGGATGTAGCGGCTGAGATCCCGGTTTTTCACAATCGCCTTCAGCTTTTCTTCAACCATTTCCTTCATTACGACCACTTTCCTCGATTTGATCTCGTCAGGCGTGTCGAACAGAAGTTCTTCCAGCAGGGTTGTGAGAATCGTGTGCAGTCTCCGGGCGCCGATGTTCTCAACCTGTTCATTGACCTCGAAGGCGATCCTCGCAATCTCGCTGACGGCGTCGGCTTGAAATTCCAGGAACACTCCCTCGGTTTCCAGCAGAGCCGCGTACTGTTTCAGCAGTGCGTTGTTCGGAAGAGTGAGGATCTTGACAAAATCATCCTCGGTCAGGCTTTGAAGCTCGACGCGAATCGGAAATCGCCCCTGGAGTTCGGGTATCAGATCTGACGGCTTCGTCATGTGAAATGCCCCCGACGCAATGAAAAGGATGTGATCGGTTCGAACCATTCCGTACTTCGTGGTCACATTGGATCCTTCAACAATTGGCAGCAAATCACGCTGAACCCCCTCTCTTGAAACATCCGGCCCCGAGGTCTGACCTCTGCTGCTGGCGATCTTGTCGATTTCATCGATAAACACGATCCCTGAGTTTTCAATTCTCGTCAGCGCCTCCTTGGCAACCTTTTCCATATCGATGAGCTTGGCGGCCTCTTCCTGTGTCAGGACTTCCCGCGCTTCCCGGACCGACATCTTTCGAATCTTGCTTTTCTTGGGCAAAATGTTCCCAAACATCTCCTGCATGTTGATACCCATCTCTTCCAGGCTGACGGGGCCCATCACCTGCATGAGAGGGATCTGAGCGGCGGGAATGTCGACCTCGATGATCCGGTCGTTCAACTCGCCATTCTTGAGTTTTTCGCGGAATCGAAGCCGCGCCTGGCCCTCTTCCTCGATTTCGTTCTGAACCTCGGGGGAGGGTGTGCGCTGCCCGCGTCGCATGGGGGGGACCAGAATGTCCAGAATACGTTCCTCGGCCATGATTCTTGCGCGGTCCTGCACTTCTGCTGCCTGTTCGGCTTTGACCATGCTCACGGAGATTTCCATCAAATCCCGGATCATCGATTCCACGTCGCGTCCAACGTATCCCACTTCGGTGAATTTCGAGGCCTCAACCTTCAGAAACGGGGCATTGGCGAGCTTGGCCAATCGGCGCGCAATCTCGGTCTTTCCAACACCCGTCGGTCCGATCAGGATGATGTTGTTCGGCATGATCTCTTCGCGGAGGCCTTCAGGAACCTGTAGGCGGCGCCATCGGTTGCGCAGCGCGATCGCTACGGAGCGTTTTGCATTGTGCTGGCCTATAATGTAATCATCAAGCTGCTTGACGATTTGCCGGGGGGTCAGCTCGCGGGGCGGGAGTTTCCGTGGTTGTGTCAAAGGATGATGGCTCAGAGTTCTTCGATGTGGATGTTCTTGTTTGTGTACACGCAGATATCCGCGGCAACGTCCAGGGATTCGTGCACAATTTCCTTGGCGGAATGCGAAGTGTGCTTCACGAGCATGCGCGCGGCCGAAAGGGCATACATTCCGCCCGATCCGACCGCCACAATGCCATCATCAGGTTCGATCACGTCACCGTTCCCGGAAATGATGAGGGCATGTTCCTTGTCTACGACTGCCAACATTGCCTCGAGTTGCCGCAGATACTTGTCTGTTCGCCACAATTTCGCAAGTTCAACGGCAGAGCGGACCAATTGACCCTGGTGCTTTTCCAGTTGTTCTTCAAACCGGTCCAGGAGGCTGAATGCATCTGCCGCCGCCCCCGCAAATCCCACGAGAACGGAATCGTTATAGACCCTACGGATCTTGTTCGAGTGGTGCTTCATGATGGTCGTGCCGAGCGTGACCTGGCCGTCTCCCCCAAGAGCGGCCTTGCCGTCCCTTCGGAGACCGATGATGGTCGTTGCATGCGTTTGCGTCATGTCCATGTCAGATTTTCTTTCGGAGTCGTGCAATGGGGAGGCCCAGCTGTTCGCGGTATTTGGCCACCGTTCTTCTTGCAAGCTTGATCCCTTCTTTCTGAAGGAGTTCTGCAATCTTGTCATCGTTCAGGGGCGACTGTGGGTCTTCCACCTCTATGATGTCCTTGACCTTGTTCTTCACGGTCAGATTCGACAGATCCTCGCCGTTTTCCGTCTCGATCGCGGACGTGAAAAATCGCTTCAGAGAAAAAACGCCGAATTCCGTCTGAACATACTTGCTGTTGACCACGCGGCTGATGGTGGAAATGTCCACGCCGACGACTTCTGCCACATCTTTGTAGATCATTGGCTTCAGGATCTCTCCCTCTTCAAACCATTGCCGCTGGCGGTCAACAATGACCCGCATGACCTTCAGCAGCGTTTCACGCCTCTGGTGGATGGACGCAATGAACCACTTTGCGGCTTCAAACTTCTGCTTGATGAAGTCCTTGGTCTCCTTGGACGCCTTTTTCCCCTTCGGAGCGATGAGGTCGCGGTAAGCTCTGTTCAGCCGGAGGGTCGGAATCGTGCGGTCATTGAGGCTGATGAGGAAGTCTCCGTCTTCTTTTTCCACAATAAAATCAGGAGTAACGTAGTTTTCCTGAGCCGTGAATTCCCCCTCACCCGGTTTCGGACTGAGGTGTTGAATAACCTCCACCACTTTCTTGAGCGTTTCCATCCCAATCCCCAGGTTCTCGCCGAGCGCGTCATATCGTTTGAGCTTGAGGTCTTCGAAATGATGCTCGAGGATCTTGAGCGCAAGTTCACGAAGAGCGTGATCATGCACCTGAGACCTGACCTGAGCGACGAGACATTCCTGGAGGGACCGGGCCGCGATACCGGGTGGGTCGAGCTGCTGTACGCGGCGGAGAACTTCTTCAGCCTTCTGGTCCGTTATTTCCAGCCCAAAACTCAGATTGAGGTCCTGTACAATGAGGTGCAGCTCCCGGCGCAAATACCCGTCCTCGTCGACGTTTCCAATGATCTCTTCCGCCAGGAGGATGTCAAGATCGTCAACTTCCTGCATGCGGAACTGGGCAAGCAGCTTTTCTGAAAGAGGAGGGGCGGAAGGAAGCGGTGACTCAAAGTCCTCGTCTCCGTTCGAAGAGTACTTTGCTTCAGGGCTCTTGTGCCCTTCAAGATCGTCATTGATATAATCCTCGATCGTGTACCCTTCTTCCTGGACGTCGTCTGATTTGCTCTCTGCCTGAACCTCATCCTCCGGGGAATTTTCCTCAAGCGCGGGTTCAAGGTCTTCTTCCAACTCCAACATGGGATTGATCTCAAGCTCCATCTTGATGCGCTGCTCGAGGGCAAGGTTGGGAAGCTGGAGGAGTTTGAGATACTGGACCTGTTGAGGTGTGAGCTTAAGGCCGAGGCGAAGCTGCTGTGTGAGATTGAGGGTGGTCACTCATCCTCTCCCGACGGCTCGCCGTCTGTCCTCAGCCGATAGCAGAGGTCGGTAAACTGCTGAACCCATTCTTTCCCGTACGCTCGTGTGAGTGCCTCGCCGGCAAAATCAGACAAATACGTGCCGGCGGTTGCGCCATGGTCATAGGCGGGCTCGCAATCCGCGAGATACTCAAACCGGATCCGTTCTTGCTGGCCCCGATCGATGCGAATGGGAAAAAGATGGCAGGAAAGGGGCTTCCGCCACAAAGTCTCCCCGCGAAGAAAAGCGTGCTCCAGGGCGCACTTGGCGATTCCTTCCTCCTTGATCACGAAAACGCAGGCCTCCCGATCGACGCAGGTGGTGAAATAATTCCCCGGGGAACCTTCAAAAAATCCCTGCCGGGAGATGGCCTCAAGATGCTCGGGACTGAGATAGCGCTTCACAACAGGGAGAGCCTTCTCAAGCTCTTCGATTTCGGTCTCAAGCAACGGGGCTCCCCGCCCCCCTGGAATCGTACAGCACGCTCCTTTGCAACGTTTCACGTCGCATCGGAATCTCAACGAGGGAATGGTTGGATCTATTGCTATATCGGCTATCTCATGCACTGCGGCTGCCTTCCGGCACATTTCATAGTTTCAGTATAGGGAAAAAAACCAAAAGAGGAAAGAATTCGGCGGAAAAATTGGTGCAACTCGATGTGACGAACGGAGACAACCTTTCTCCCTGTCTGCCAGTCCTACTAACAGTCTTTCCGAATTCTGATCGAACGCCGCCTGAATCATTCAGGTCACATCATCACATTGTATGGAGGAAAACGGGCATGGGTAGAGCTTGTTGGTGCCTCATCGGAACGTTGTGTTGTTGCTTGGCAGTGACGAGTGCTCAAACGGCCAAGCAAACACTTTACGCCCAACATTCCACTGAATTGATCAAGCTCGACGGCGTACTTTCCGAGGCCGCATGGCAAGGTCCCGGATTCACGCAGTTTGTCCAGCGCGATCCGAACCAGGGAGAACAACCGACGGAACGAACAGAAGCATGGATTGCCTATGATGATGCTGCGTTGTATGTGGCGGCGAGATTGTATGACTCTTCACCGGACTCGATCATGCGCGTCCTGGGGCGTCGTGACGCAAGCATCACGGCCGACTGGTTTGTCTTTTATGTTGATCCTTATCATGATGGACGAACCGGGTACTACTTTGGACTGAGCGCAGCTGGAACGATGTGGGATGGGACAATGATGAACGATGATTGGGATGATAACTCGTGGGATGGCGTGTGGGAGGGGACGGCGGCGATCGATGAGAGAGGATGGACGGTGGAAATGAGGATTCCCTTCTCTCAGTTGCGATTCCACGAACAGGGTACCTACACATGGGGAGTCAACTTCCGCCGGTCGATCGGCCGCAAGAATGAGTTTGACTACGTCGTGTTCACTCCGCGTGATGAGAGCGGCTTCGTGTCCCGTTTTGCCGACCTTGTGGGGATTAGTTCAATTGCCCCGACCCGGCAGGTGGAATTAGTTCCTTACCTCAACACGCGTGCAGAGTATCTTCAAAGCCAGCCCGGAGATCCGTTCAATGACGGTTCGAGAATTCTGCCTGGGTTGGGTGCCGACTTGAAAGTGGGACTATCAAGCAATCTGACGCTCGATGCAACGGCAAATCCAGATTTCGGACAGGTGGAAGTCGATCCTGCTGTCGTGAATCTCAGCGATGTCGAAACATATTTCCAGGAAAAACGGCCCTTCTTCATTGAGGGCGCAAATGTGTTCGAGTTCGGGTACGGCGGTTCGAGCAGCAACTGGAGTTTCAATTGGTCCAATCCCAACCTCTT
>DATECW010000017.1:0-2600 GCA_035286705.1 Bacteroidota bacterium | reverse complement strand
CTCCATCATGCTCTGGCCGAGATCATTGAGGAATGTGGGAAATGTGTCGGGAGTACGATGAAGGACCCAGAAGCTCGCACTTGTTGAGAGACGGATCCCCTCCATATCGAAATTCAGGTCGGCGATCATCTTCGCCTCGATGTCCTTGTGCTTGTTCAGCCAGGCGTTCGTGCCGCTGATTTCGGGTACCCAGAGGAAATGAATGGTCCGTTTCGGTTTTGGGAGCTTTCCTTCGTTGATGAGGCGAATGTAGGCACGGCCCATTTCCAAGGTCAAGGCACAGCCGGAGTTGTCGTCGTTGGCTCCTTGTTTGATGTATCCTTCATATAGGTGTGCAGAGACGCCGACCACCTGATCCGTGCTGCCATCGCCGGGAATTGTCGCATGAACAGTCTCCAGCTCGCCGGGGAATGTCTGGGCTTTTACAATGGATTTCAGCACGACCTTGCGGCCCGAGTTGAGTATCGCGGAAATTTGGCGGGCGATTCTCGGAGCGATCACCCATCCGAATCCTGGTTTCTTTCCTTCTGGCGCGTTTGAAGAGATTCCTGAAGACAAGATCTGATCCGGATAGTCGTCAGCACGAAGTGACGTATAGCTTGCGACACCAACGGCGCCGCGCTCAAAGACCCCGAGGCGCTGAAGTGCGTTCGGTCCCGTTGATCCGAGAACAATCTTTCCCGAAACGTCTTTCCCTTCATAGTCTTCCTTGCGAGCTCCTGTTCCGACATCCACAACCTCTGCCGTTACTTCGCCCGATTCGCTATTGCCGGCAAGAGAAATGGCGACATCATAAATGTCATACAGTTTGCGGACCTCCGGCTCGACCATCCACAGTTCCCCTTGTGTGGGCTGCCAAAGTTGACCCTGACTTGGGAATGATTCAACTTCCACATTGCTGAACCCATATTCCTTGGCAAATTTCACCATCACGTCGGTTTCGCGGAAGGTATTCTGATATTCACTGAGTGCGCGTACACGGGGGTAAGGAACGAGCTCAAGTGTAAGGTGCATTGCCCGTTCGCCTGATGCTTCGTTGATGACGGCGCGCATCTGATCCCAGGAGAGGAGAGTGCGATCTTCGCGCTCTTGGGCGATGATTTGTCCAAAGGCAAGGCAAAACAAGAAGAGGAGGATGGCCGGGGGGGTCCTTTTCATTGGAGTATCCTTTTGGTAGTACGACGGATGATTGGAATTTTCGGAGTAAAGATTTTGAACAGGAATGTACGGAACGGGAGGGGAAAATCAAACGGATTAGAAAAAGAGGTAGTGTCTCAATTTCAAATATAGACTACAACGCAGAGTCGCAAAGGGCGCAGACCTGCCTGCCGAAGTGAACACTCATCGGGAATTTCGACTTGGGATCGTCGGCACGCAGGCAGGTCTCTGCGTTAGAAACTACAACCAAATTGAGACACTACCGAAAAAGACGGTGACACGAAGGACACAAAGAATACACGAAGAGACACGAAGAGTTCTTTGTGGTCCTTCGTGTCTCCTTCGTGCTCTTCGTGTCATGTTTTTTTCCTTATTACTGCCAGAATTTCCACCAGGGGGAATTGCCGAGATTGAGGTATTTCTGCCACTTGTTGACCATCTCCGGATTCCCTTCGAGCATTCCGGTTCGGGTCACCCCCTCTGGGGGCGGAACGAGGAACGCGAGACGGTCATAGACGCGGGCGCGGGCTTCGTCTCTGGTTCTGAAGAGCAGATGCCAGAGCGTGATCGAGTCGATGTTGCGTGCCTCTTGAAGGACGATGGCGAGTGAGGCTGAGTCGGCTGATCCAAAATCGTAGGCCAGAAGTGCCTCACGGAGCTGCGGTGAGGCGTCCTGTTGGAACGGCGTCCCGGGACCGAATCCGGTACGTGTGGCGCACATAGCGCCGGCCGGGACGATCGACTCGCGGCCGCCGTATTCCAGAGAGACCCAGCCGGATGTGACCTCAAGGAAGCTTGCGCCCGATTCATCCACGGTCATCGTGTAGGCACAGCCGAGGTCCACGGCAAGCGCTGACGGGGTCTCAACAAAGAACAATCGTGGCGGCGCGAAGATCGTTGCGTGCAGAGTCCCTTTTTCCAGCGCAAGCCTGTGATCGGTCATGGTTGCCTCAACGAGGCGGACGGTGGAATTGGGCTCGACATTCACGTAGCCGATCGATCCCACCTGAATCGTGGCGCGCGTTGAGGCGTTTGTCCGAAGAATTTCGCCCACGCGCAGATCTTCCTGTTTGGTAGATGCTCCCGTAGCACCGCTTTCCACGATCTCCATGCTCCACGCGTTGGAGGAGTAGTAACGGTACCACATCGTGCCGAAGATTGCGATTGCAACCATGGCGGCTGCGGCGAGTATGTATTGCATCGTGCGCAATACACTCTGGTTGACACGACGCTCTTTTGATTCCTGAAAAGGAAGAATCACAGACTTCTTGTCAGGGGCGATCCTCGATTCAATGCCGCTCCACAGGTCCCTTTCAGGCTGAACGCTTTTTGGCAGAGTGGCCGCCTTGTTCTTGAGCGAACGAATGCCTTCGAGTTCCTTTCGGCATTCACCGCATTCCGCGAGATGTTCCTCGGCTCGTTTCCGGCTTTCAGCCGAAAGA
>DATECW010000016.1:0-3719 GCA_035286705.1 Bacteroidota bacterium | reverse complement strand
GCTCGTTCGGGTCCTTCTCCAAGCATTCAAGGACGATCGCATCGAGCTCCGCAGGAATCTCAGGCTTCAGCGACGACAGCGGAGGAGAATCGACATTGACGATTTCGTAAGAGATGGCCGTCTCATGAACTCCCTTGAATGGGGGCTGACCCGTGAGCATTTCATAGAGAAGTACACCAAGGGAGAAGATATCGGACCTGTGATCGGTTTCCTGCCCTTGAACCTGTTCCGGCGACATGTATCCTGCAGTACCGACTGTGCTACCTTCCTTTGTCAGTCGTGAGGCTCCGCGAAGCTTGGCGAGTCCGAAGTCCATAATCTGCACGCGCCCGTCCTTGCGGATCATGATGTTCTCGGGCTTGATGTCCCTGTGGACGATGCCTTTTTCGTGGGCTGCAGCGAGTCCTTCGGCGATCTGAATACCGATATCGAGAGCCTGCTTCATCGACAGGGAAGACTTCTTTTCCTGCAGCATCTGTCCATCCACAAACTCCATGACGATGAAGTTCTTGTTGTCCGCCTCTTCAATCCCATGGATTGTGCAGATATTGGGATGATTGAGAGCCGCGGCCGCCTGTGCTTCCTGCATGAATCGGGATGTGTCTGCCTCGGATGCCGAAATGTGTTCGGGGAGAAACTTCAGAGCGACGGTGCGGTTGAGAGTGGTGTCTTGGGCTTTATACACAACACCCATGCCGCCTTCGCCCAATTTCTCCTGGATATTGTAGTGGCTGATTGTGGAACCGATCATAGTGACCTCCCATTCCAGCTCCCGCCAAAAGCTGGCGGGATCCTCAAAACTGCAGCCACTCGTTGGAAAACACTCGTGGGCAGTTTTGGGACTTCACCGAGCTTATCGAGAATCTTATGATGAGAAATTGTCTGACCGATCATAGGCTACGCCTCCGCCAATAAGATGGCGGATCCTCAAAATTCCACCCTCCCCCAGCTTGTCGAGAATTTTGTAATGAGAGATTGTTTGGCCGATCATAAGGATTTTTTCATTTATTCATCGGTTCATTTATTCATTTGTTAATCTCATGTTCACTCCAGGTGCTCAAATGAGTCAATGACGAAATGAGGAGATGAATCAATTGACATTTCTCCTCAATCACCACATGAGTCTCAACGAGCCTATCGGCTCGTTGAGCCGTAGGCCATGAATACATCGTTACACTATTTTCTTAGTTTCTCCGTCCAGTTCACGACAATCGTTACCGGATCGGTCTCTGTAGGCTCTATCAGTCTGTTGATAAGAAAGCGCTTGCCGTCTGCAAACGGCTCATATTCGGCCATGATTGGAGTCCTTGTGAAGAGCTCCCGAATTGCGCCGACCTGTATAGAGGAACCGGCTGAGCGAATCTCAGCTGCCATCGTTTTGTTGTCGCTGCTGACGAAGTAGAGCTCGCGGCCGTCGCGGCGCCACGTTGGGTATTGGCCGCCGGATGCCGAGACCTTCAAGGCGGTTCCGGGACCGGGATATGGCCGGAGATAGACCTCTGCCTGACCCGTTTCATCCGAGTTATACGCTATCCACCGTCCGTCAGGTGAAAATCGCCCACCGCCTTCGTTGTATGCCGATTGAACGAACTCACGAGCCTTCTTCCCATCGTTCAAGGTGAGGATCCAAATGTTCGTGCGCGTTTGCTCGTTGTAACGATCAATACAAAGTGCTGTGCCATCCGGGGACCAATCGGTTGGAGTGACGCGGTCGTTCGATTCAAACATCGGCTCCGCGCCGCTGCTGCCGCTTGCCGGCCTGATGTGAATGCCGGAGCTTTTCTCCGAGTCAACGGTGTAGGCGATCCTCTTCCCGTCTGGACTCCATACAGGATAGACATCCGACGCGAGACCCGAGGTAAACCGCGTGCGACTTCCCCTTGAGAGATCATACATCCAGAGGTTCTGCGTCCGTGATTTCGGTTCAAAAATGCCCAGAATGATCTTTTGCTCATCGGGGGAGATCCGCATCCAGAAGTGTTCGATGATGTCGCCGACAGAGCTCAAGTGTTTCCCTTGTCGGTCGACGATGACCATCCTTGCACCCGCGAGACCCACACCTGTTTGATATGCAAGAATTCCGTTTTGGGAAGCGGAGAACACACCCAGACTGAATCCCGGATCATTGATCACCCCTTCTGCGACCGACACTGCGTCGGCGGTCAGAGCAAGGTTGTCCGGATCGAACCGTTGTGCGAGCACAGATGACCCGCGCATGTACAGAAGATATCCGGAGGCAAAGGCCGCGTTGGACGAGGAACTAAGAATCAATGTGCCGGGGGCGCCATCGAGCGAACCGGCCATGATGGCGTCTCCCTCTGCTTCGGCTCCGAATGAAGCGGTTCGGGAGAAGTAGAGAAAATGTTCGCCATCCGGAAGGAATTGCGGCCACCGGTGGCTGGACTCTTTCCGGGAAGAGTCGACCTTCGTTACCGTGACAGGCGAGCCGCCGGAAGAGGAGACCGCGGACAATGGGTTCGTCGGTCCCGCGCTGAATACAATGACGTCTTTTGATCCCCACGATCCGCCCCGCGCGTTGGGCGCATCACAAATCGTAACGGGCGGATTTCCCGCAATATCGACTTTCTTGAGTTTCCCTGTCGTCGGGGAAAAGAAGGCAACCCACTTGCTGTCATAAGACCAGAACGGATAATATGCCCCCTCCGTACCCGGAAGCACTGTAGCGACCCCTGCGTTGAGAGGTCTTAGATAGAGAGCCGTCTTCCCTTCCGGCGTAGCTGAGACAAAGACGAGCATGCGTCCATCGGGAGAGACAATCACGGGACCCGCAAACTGGCCAAAGGAATGAAAATTCGTCCCTTTAGGGGAAGTGACAAGTGCCTGAATTGTCGGAGATTCTCCGTCGGTGGAGCGAAAATACAGAAGACCTGCCAACACACTCATGATGAGAGCAGCGGCTCCAAGAACATAAGTCAAACGGTTGATCGGCCCTGAAACAAGGGAGGTCGATCGGGTCTCGGCACCTATTTGAGGACTTACCATGGGACGCGCGGCAGTTATTCGGCTGGCTCTCTGGCGGCTGGATTCGCGTTTGTATCTCTTCAGGTCGACTGCGACCTGACTTGCGGATTGCGATCGTTCCTTTGGATCCTTCTCCAAACACTCCAGCACGATAGCATCGAGATCCGGGGGAATTTCCGGTTTGATGGCCGACAGCGGAGGAGAATCGACATTGACGATTTCGTAAGAGATGGCCGTCTCATGAACTCCTTTGAACGGCGGTTGGCCTGTCAGCATTTCGTAAAGAAGTACTCCAAGAGAGAAGATGTCAGATCGATGGTCGGTTTCCTGGCCCTGTACCTGCTCAGGGGACATGTACCCTGCAGTGCCAACCGTTGAACCTTCTTTCGTCAACCGCGACGCGCCCCGAAGCTTGGCCAACCCAAAATCCATGATCTGCACGCGGCCATCTTTGCGGATCATGATATTTTCGGGCTTGATATCCCGGTGGACAATCCCCTTCTCGTGGGCGGCTGCCAATCCATCAGCAATCTGAATGCCGATATCCAGGGCCTGCTTCATTGATAAGGCGGCCTTCTTCTCCTGCAACATCTGTCCGTCGACAAACTCCATGACGATAAAGTTCTTACCTCCTGCTTCTTCTATCCCGTGAATCGTACAGATATTGGGATGGTTCAGTCCTGCCGCTGCCTTGGCCTCCTGCGTGAAGCGCTCCAGATCCGCCGAACCGACGGAGA
>DATECW010000015.1:0-19893 GCA_035286705.1 Bacteroidota bacterium | reverse complement strand
CTTCGGAATCGACCAGGCGTTCGAATGCGATCTGATGGAGCAGGTGCTACAGAAGCTCAAACCCACGAAGGGACGGCTCACGTTGAAGTTCAGTCCCTTTGAAATCAAAACATTGAAATTGAAACTGCGCCCCAAGAAACGCAGATAGTCCCCGGATTTCGTTCTACTTGAACGAGCACACGACGTACTTGGAAAACTCAGGATAGAGGAAGTCCCGGCCGTCGTGTTCCAGCTCGATCACACTCCCTCCAAGCAGCAATCTCCTCATCGTCAATGCGGGATGGTTCTCTTCCGGAAAGAGCCGGATTCTTATTCCGGGCGTATCACAGAAAATCGCCAGTTCTCCTGCAGCCTCATCGACAAGAAGCTCCCACGTTCCGTTGGTCATGAACACATCGAGAAGTCTCCTGCCGTTGATGACGATTCTCGTCGGTTTCGACGACGGCATTCCCTTCGTCACCACGGGGAATCCCCCGCTTCCCTTCACGACCATCTGACCCTCGGTTGTGTCAACCGTCTGTCCCTGATTCTCCGCCACAGTGACCATCTTCACCACAAACCGGCTCGATTCATGAATCGGCTTTCCATCCAACGATGTTGCAACGACCGCGCCGATTGAGGACATTGACTCCACGGAAAGTGCACCGGCTTTGACCGCTTCTCCGATCGGGAACACCCCGGACACTGCACAGAACGAGGGTGTTTGAATGAGAAAGTGTCCGGCATCTCTGTCGCGGATCAATTCATGCGTGTCGCTCTCAAGAGCACCGGGGTTGCGAGCTGATTGTTGGGTCGGTCCAAATCGATGTGCGAGAAACCCGCGGGCAAACGCGGCGACCGTGTTTTCTGAAACACCGCCGAGGCCAATGACATGTTTGACGGTATCGTGAAATCCAAGAGTGTAATTGCCCGAGGCATCGCTGCCGAGCGGAATCAGCCCGCGAGCCATGACTTCTTTGGTTCGGAATCCGTGGCGCGCCTTGACCCATGCCCGGGAAGTGTCGATGCGCACCAGAAACGAGTCGGAGCGAAACACCACAATCGGCAGCGGATAACCGGCGGCGGCATACAGAGTGTTGCGCGCATGGATAACCTGTTGCTTTTGAGATTCAACATAGGGTGACCGGCCGTAAAGAATCGCCTCAACCCCGGGACCTTCCCCGGCGTGGGTGCGCCCGGACGTAATCGTCAGATCGACAGTGCCTTTGGATTCTTCCACAACATTGACCACCCGATGATGCGCCGCGAGATTGTAGAGGTCCGATTCAAAAGTGGAGAACGTGGTCAAATCGTTTTCGGAATATCGGATTCCGATTGTCCTGCGCGCCTGAGCGACATCTCCCGAGAGGAACATTTTGGCGGAGAGCCCAAAAACACCCCAACGCAAAGGATCCGTCTGCATCCCGTCCGGGGAGAGACTTATGACGTTCCCTCTCGTTTGATACCCGAGGAGGGTTACAACATCGACTCCCTGGAAAAGGCCAGCGGCGGCGGTTTCAAGCAATCCGGCCGATCGATACGGGGACGGCCAGGCGAATGATGCCTCGCGGATGAGCTGAGGCTTTCCCAGCCAGTGATAGCCCGCGATCTGCGCCGCAATCCCGCCAAGCGTACCCGCATTTGGCGCCCTTCCCGAACCGAAATCAACAATTCCGCTCGTAGCGTCGAGTTCCAACGACGCCGTGAAGGTCATGGGAGTCCATGATTGCCCAACGCCTGCGACGAGCGGAATCTGAATCCCATTCTTGCGACAGAATTCCATCATCGTTTCGAAGTACTGCATTTGAACGTCGAGAGCAAACCGCAGGGCATCCGATCGGCGTGCGGGTGAACTGGAAGGATCGTGATACGGCGCTAGAATTGCCTGATCGAAGGGAACATAATCCATGGTGGGAAGCCGAACGGTTCGCTGATCCAGGTCTTCTCCGGACGAGAGAGCCTGAATGCCGGATGCGTTCGTCCAGGCGGCCCTCAGACGCCGCGTGGTGCGGTAGCGGTTGCGCAGCCAGTCATTCCATAGCGTCACGAATTCGATCCAATACGGTTCCGGCATGGATTTCCAGACCGACGGGTCAGAAAGCAAGTCGGCTCCTACACCCAACTCCATGAGCGCGACCGCCGGGTCATTCGCATACGGAAGGCCCGAGTATTGATTGACGTGAGAGACCGCAAAACGAATCAAAGACTCCTTCTGGGATTCTATGAGCTTTCGGTTGAAGAGAACAGCGGGGTGCGCCCCTTTGCCGGGCGAACCTGTATTTTGCGAGATCGGGGGAACGCCTTGAAAAAGAGGGAGTGCCAGTGAGCAATAGATCCCCCTTTGTTTTGCAGCCACAATCCAATAGTCGATCCTTTCCATTCCTCCTGCGTCGTCACACTGATCCAGTTCCCTGAGTCTGATCAAATTCGCTCCAGCCCTTTCCAGCGCATCCAGAACCCGACCGATCACGTCGTTCGGGACAATCAGATCCCGGCCGTCAATCACGACTCCCCAGAAGCGGGCACGGGTTCCGTCTTCGAACTCAAGATGTCCGCTTTCATGTGTCTGTACCCGTCCGCGTTTCCCTGCCGGCGGATCGAGAAGATATCTGAAGTCTGCGAGCGATCCGTCGGGGAACGTCTCGAAGGCAGGATCAAGCGAACGAACTTGCAGCGAATCCGGATGATTGGAACCGGGAGAAGCATCCTGTGCGGAAAGCGGAAAAACGAAAAGCGCGATCCAAGTAAGGATTGTCTGTACCAACAACACAATTCGACAATGGCGCAAGGGAGGGTCCCTGAAACAAAAGATATGGGGAACTGACGTCACGAGATTTGATTTTTATCGGGCGAGCAGGCTTTTTGCAGCGAACAGAATGTTCGCGGGGCGTTCGGCCAGTCTCCGAACGTACCACGGGAACCAATAACTTCCATAGGAAATGAGACTTCGGATCCGGTATCCCTCCTCAGCCAGTTTCTTTTGAACGTCAGTTTTGATCCCGTACAACAGCTGAAATTCAAATTCATCCTTCCCCAGTCCCTGTCGTTGAGCCTCCCACTGAAGCCGGCTGATGAGAACGGGATCATGGGTGGCAATCCCAAAAAAGACCCCTTTCTTCGCATGCTCAAGGATGGATTTCGACAAGGCGAAGAAGTTTGCATCCACGTCAGCTTTCTTTGGAAAGGCGACGGTTGCAGGTTCGGCGTACGCCCCTTTCACAAGTCGGATGGCAGGTTTCAAGGGCAGAAGGTCTTCGACATCTTTCTGGGTTCGGTACAGGTAAGCCTGCAAACAGACTCCGACATTGGAGAATGAGGACCGTATTCGCCTGTAGATCCCAAGAGTCCGATCCACATACGAGCTCTGCTCCATATCGATCCAAACCCAGTTTTTGCGGCGAACCGCCTCCTCGACGATCCGACAAAGATTCTCATAGCAGACGTCCTCGCTGAGATCCAGTCCCAGCTGCGTCAACTTGACCGACACATACGCATCGAGACCCTCCTTCTTGATCTCCTTGAGCGAATCGCAGTAATGATCTGCGACGGCGCGTGCCTCCTCCCCATCGGCAACATTCTCTCCCAGCCGAGTGAAGATGGTCTTGATCGACTGACCCTGCAGAACTCTGGCAGCCCGCACGGCGTCGGAGAGCTCTTCTCCCGGCATGAACCGCGTCACTGCATGGCGGACGAATTTGTAACGCGGAAGCGTTGCCCTCAGCTTCCGGTTTTCTGAGACCCACAAGAGTGCACTTCTTGCCAGATTCATTTCATCCTCTTACTATACACCCTTGAGCATCCCCCCATCAACCTGAAGGCTTGCTCCCGTGATGTACGATGCTGCGGGCGAAAGAAGGAAAACGGCTGCACGGGCAAATTCATCCACCGTTCCATACCGTCCGAGCGGGATGGTCGCCATCATTGCTTTTCTCTGTTCGTCCACCGTTATCTGCTTCTTCCTGGCGTTCGCGGTATCAAGTTCATTGAGTCGGTCGGTCTGGATTCGGCCGGGTATCAGGTTATTGAATCTGATCCCGTCCCCGGCAAATTCGCGCGCAAGTGTTTTCGCCAGCGCGGCAACCGGTGCCCGGGCAACATTGGAAAGGGTCAGATTATCGATCGGCTCTTTGACAGAAGAGGATGTAGAAAACAGTACACTTCCCCCGCCCCGCTGTTTCATGACCGGAATGACAGCTTTCGTCATTCGCACGGCGCTGAGGAACAACAACTCGAGAGCGTCTTTCCATGCCTTGTCGTCGAAATTCATAAAACCCCCGGATGGCGGCCCACCGGTATTCGAAAACAACAGATCGACTCCGCCGAATTCCCTCACCGTATCGTCTTTCCATTGCTCGATGGCCTCTGCCGAGCGGACGTCGGCCGTGCACGCAAAGACCTCGGCTTGTGTCGCATTCCGAATCGCCGCCTTCGCCGCCTGAATGGAAGAGGTGTCGCGGGATGCAAGAGAAACGAGGGCCCCTTCAGCCGCCAGCACTTTCGCTACCGCAAAGCCCAGGCCTTTGCTTGCACCGGATACCATGGCGACTTTATTTTTCAATCCAAGGTCCATTTGATTTCTTTCAAAGTTGATTGAGTCCATCGAATCAGCGAGTCGAGGGCGCGGAGCGTCGAATCATCCATTCTCGCTCCGGGGGCCCTGGTCGCAGATGAAATCGGCACCCCTCTGCTTCGGATCATTTCCTTACGGATAGCCACGCCGATTCCTTCCTGAAATTCGAACCGCATGAGAGCCACGGTCCTGTAGAAGAAGTCAGCGGCATCATCTTTCTTTCCCTCATGAAACAGTCTCACGACTTTCACCAGAATCTCCGGAATCGCGAATCCCGTCATAGCACCCACGCCTCCCGCCATCAACTCTTCAAAGAGATATGTTCCTCCAAGTCCACCAACAATTTCGATCGGCCGTCCTTCCAGTTGTTCCAGTACCCGTGAAATTTTCAGGGGAGTGGGGGGATCCTCGAGTTTGATTCCCTTTACTGACGGGACTTCTTTCGCTATTCGGGCAAGGAGTGCCGGTTCCATTATGAATCCCGAAGCGGGAGGATAGTCCTGGACGATGATCGAGATATCAACTGCCCCGGCCACAGCACGGAAATGGTCCAGAACGGCAATCGAATTCAGTTTCGGAAGTCTCGGCGGACTTATCATCACCGCAGCAGCTCCCATCTCACGGGCTGTTTTCGTCAGATCAAGACACGATTGAAGCCCCTCAGTCGACGTTGTGATCACGACCGGAACTTTGCCGTTTACATGATTCATCACCGTTTCCAGAACGAGGAGGCGATCGCGTTCTCCCAGCCGGGGGGTCTCACTTGTCACTCCGGAGGCTGTAAGCCCTGTGATCCCGCCGCGAAGGTATAAATCGATGATCTTTTTCAGTCCATCAACGTCAACGCTTTGATCGGGCAAAAATGGTGTAGGAAGAACGGAAAAAACGCCTTTGAGCATGAGTGTTGCCGTGTTGTGTGAGGGAAAAAATATGAGGGAAAAACCGTATATGCCAGAAGAATCTTTGTCACATGAACAAGCGACGGATCGTCTTTCTTCAGATGCCGGAACTTACGACTTTTTTCGATGGTTGGGACAATACATCATCGGGTGGATCCAGGAGGACATTGTCATTGCGATCACAGCCAATTCCGACGGTGACCAGATACCAGACAACAGGAGACAGCCAATTCGAGCAGATCCTCGCCATTGTCAACCAGTATGTACTCCCCGCCGCCCCCGTGCGTTGATGCGTCGCTCCTGCTATTTCTTCCGTACGTACGCCAGATCGTATTCCACATTCCAGTTTTTTCCTTCATCAAATGTCCGCTGTGAGAACTGACGTACGGTGTCGGCGGCAACGTTGAAAAACGTCAGTCTCCTTTTGGACGGTTTTCCATCCTGCTGTTTCTCTTCCGACCAAAACACCATATTCTTTCCCTCCAGTTGACCTGTGAATTCTATTTTCCCGCCGACGGCATCCACCCAGGTCTGCCGCCATTTCGACGTTCCAGGATCGACAAAATTGAAGCTCTTTCCCGTGTATCCCGTGCGGCCCGTCCAGTTCTCAAGAATGACGCAACCGGCAAGGATATTCTGAATGCTGCTGTTGCCGGCCGGTTGTCCCTGCGGAGTGAAGACATCCCACTCCCCGACCCAGAAATCGAATTGACGGTGGAGTGGATCGTTCGCACAGGGAGTGGCATTGTTCTGTACTTGCGAGAGAATTGTTTTGAATCGGGCTTCCGCGCGAATGTTTCCCAAATCTTCATCATTCATCAGGTTCGCCGGTTGGTTGAATCCTGCGGACGCTGCATCGGCGAGCGAGGAAAGGGCTTTTTCTTTTTCATTCATCCGGGAATATGCGCATGCAAGATTGTAGAGCATGGTTGGATTCTTCGTGTTTGAAAGAGCGACGGCCTTTTCGTACGCCGTTGCCGAGCCCGTGTAATCCTTCAGACTCAGCCGGGCATATCCCAGCCGGCCCCAAAAGAGTTGATTCTTTTCGTCTTTCTTTACCAGGGCTTCATACGCTTTCGCCGCCTCGCTCCATTTCCCTGCCTGAAACGATGTTTGAGCTTCATCCGCCGCGGGTTCTTGTGCCCGGGCGTGTCCATTAAATCCCATCTGCATCACCAAGACGGAAAGCGCCCCGACAAGCGTTCTTTTCATGACTACTCCTCAACAATGAATGATATGATTCGGTCTTTTACGGCGCGAGAGGCGGCGAAGTTACGCGAACCTTGAAGATCAGGGACGAAATGATCGCCGAAAGGGATGAATTGCCCACGGACAACACGGGGCAGGCAATCATTTCATGCGGAGCAGGATTCACATCCCTCATCGGTACCATCCTCCTTCCATTCGCTCATCACGATGCCGAGTGCCATGGAGAGGAGTTTCGCGTCACTCTTGTCTGCGCGTGAAGGGATGAGAATCGGAATTCGTGCGCCGACGATCACATGGGCGAGCCGGAGGTTTGCAAAGTACGTTGTGCTCTTGGCGAGGCTATTCGCCGATTCGATATTCGCCGCAACCAGTATTTCTGCCCGCCCGGCCACGGGTGAAACGATTCGTTTTTCCGCCGCGGCCTCGAGAGAAATTGCGTTATCCAAAGCCAAAGGGCCGTCGATCACACATCCCTTGATCTGGCCGCGTTCGTTCATCTTCGAGAGGGCGGCAGCATCGATCGTCGATTCCAGTTTTGGTACAACGAACTCGGTAGCCGACAGGATTGCCACTTTCGGATTCGGATTTCCCAGCGCATGGGCAACCTGGATTGCGTTGCGGATGAGCTCAACTTTGTTCATCAGATCCGGAAGCAGGGTCATTCCCCCGTCAGTGATCATGATGAGTTTATTCTGAACTCTCTGAGGATATTCCAGGACAAAGATATCGCTCAACAGACGGTCCATCCGAAGTCCGCTTTCGGGCTGAAGCACACCGCTCATGAATGAGCCGGTATCGATTCCCCCTTTCATCAGGACGTCGACCTTGTTATCGCGTGCAAGGCTTATGGAGGCCTTCAGCGCCTGAAGCGGGTCGGTCGCGTCGATAATTTCAACATCCCCGGCCGGATCCTTCCCCACCTCCAACAGTCCCTCACCGATTGACTTCCGATTTCCGACAAGCGTGAATGTGGGATGGAAGTTCTTTCCGGCATCGACAATGGCCTCAAACGTCTCTCGATTGTTCGGATACACAACCGCGATTCGCTTTGTCGGCATTGACTTCGCACGATCCATCAGATTCTCGAAATTCGAAATCATTGTCTTCATGTCATGTCCCTTAGTACTCTTTTGCTGATTCCTCTCCTCTCAGGACTCGCGAAGCGCCCTGAGCAAGCGCCAGAAGTTCATGTTCTCCCGGATAAACGAGAACGGGTCCGAGAAATCGCACGCTGCTTTCGATCCAACCGGCCAGTCGAGCCGAAGAGGCCAGTCCTCCGGTGAGAATGACGGCATCCAGCGATCCGGAGATGACTGTGGCCATTGCGCCGATTTCTTTTGAAATCTGATATGCCATTGCTTCATACACTTCAGCTGCGTTCGAGTCTCCCTCCCGAATTCTCTCCTCTATTTCTTCTGCAGATTTCGTTCCCAAATATGCTGCAAGGCCTCCCTTCCCCATGACCATGGCCTTCATCTCAGCTTCGGTTGTCCGGCCCGAAAATGCAAGCGAAATGACAGCCTGAAGCGGAAGGCCGCCCGTGCGTTCAGGTGAAAAGGGTCCGTCGCTCGACGCATCGTTGACATCGATTATTTTTCCGTTTTTGACAGGGGCGACGGAGATGCCGCCCCCAAGATGGGCCACAACGAACGAGGACGATGCAGAGGATCGGCCCAATTCCCCTGCGGCACGACGGGCAGCCGCATGGATATTGAGTGCGTGGGAAAGACTCTTGCGTTCTATGGAGGGATGCCCCGAGTATCGGGCAAGCGGCCCCATCTCATCGGTGGAAACAGGATCGACAACGTAGGCGGGGCAGCCGTAGTCCGTAGCCAGCTCATGTGCCAAAGCGCAGCCGAGATTGGAGGCATGCTCCCCCTGCAAGTTCTTTCGAGCGTCTTCAATCATTCGGGTGTTGACGAGATAGGTTCCGCTCACAACCGGCTTCAGCAATCCGCCGATAGCCGCCACTGCCGCCGGTCGCACTTTTGTCTCACCGAACCAGGTTCGAACTGTCGCAAGGCGCGTTCCAAAGTCTTCCCACATGCTCTGCCGTGTCATGCCCGCTGATTGAAGATGGCTGAGTATTTCGCGTTTCAGTTCACGCTCACCCTCGAACACCCCCAGCTTTGTTGAAGTTGATCCCGGATTCAGAACGAAGATGATGTGTTTGTCAGACGGAGACATTGGAGAATCGGATCATCGGGTGATCGGGACATCGGGTCATCGGCCAACGGTCAGACGAAACTGATTTCCAGGCGTAGTCTGAATCATCGGGCTATGATGAATCTCTTTGATTCGCGAAAGACGCCTGTGTCAAGTTCGTACATGTAGGTGCCGCTTGGAAAATCGTCTACATAAAATCTGGCAAAGTGTTTTCCGGCGGGGAGTTCACGATCGATGAGTGTCCCACAGTGCCTTCCCAGCAGGTCGAACACCTTCAGCTGTACGTGGGCGCGTTGAGCGAGGGTAAACGGAATCGTTGTTGACGGATTGAACGGATTCGGATAATTGTTTCCGAGCTCAAAGGAGAGGTTGCGCGTTGCTGGTTCCTCTTCGACCCCCACAACATCATTGATCAACGCGGTCCACACACTCAGCTTCAGCGTGTCAAGTCTCATCCAGATAGGAAATACCTTTCCGTTGCTTGCCGCAATACTCATGTAATCGCCGAAGAAAACCGAAGCCCGGGGCAAGAATGAAACCTGACTGACCTGGAAATTGCTCCACGTTTCTCCTCCGTCGGTCGAACGCGCAACGAACACATCGGTCGTGCTGTCACCGGCAGCGTAGTTGCGGCGATCGTAGAACGCCGCATAGAGGTAGCCGTTGGATTGATCGATTGCCAGCCACGGGAAGAACTGTTGTGCGACTCCCGCGTCGTTGTTGACCTTTTTCGTGCTGCTCCACGTCGATCCATGGTCGGTCGATTTGACCAGGAAGACGTCGGCATTGTTCAGGCCGTTCCGCTGGTCGGACCAGAGGACATAGACGGTACCGCGATAGGGAGAATTGCTGACATCGCATGCGGTGATGGGAAATCCGTTGCACCTGGAGATTCCGGGTATGTTGAAGGCCCAACCGCCCGGCTGGGACGTTACGAACATGTCAGTACCAAACGTCACACCGCCGTCAAACGAACGGTCAAACATGATGCCCAGAGGTCCCGACCATGCCGTATAGACTTCGCCGTTCGGGCCGACAGCAGGAACGGCGCCCTCGACGGTATTGTCATCGTCGACGCAATCTCCCCCCTTGTCACTTATTCTCATCGGAACCGACCACGTAGTACCGCCGTCGGTAGAGCGGGCAAAGAGAATCCTCGAGCTATCGGCCGGTGCAGCGCTCCCGTACGCGTCGAATTCAGTCCATGCCATGTAGAGATTGTTGTGATACGGTGTCTCCGAGTAGTCGCACGCCATCCACTCCTTGTCCTGCTGTCTTGGGGGGCTTACCGGTGTGGTGGTCGAATCGTACCAGGTGATTCCTCCGTTTGAGGAACGATGAACAGTGATACGATCGATGAAGTACCCCGGGGAAGGCAGATTGGCCAGATGCGAGTAATATGCCTTTCCGTTCGCATCAAAAATCACACACGGGTCGCCCCACGTTCCGGAGGGGAGCTGATTCTGCGTCCAGTTCCATCCACCGTCGGTGCTATGGTAGACAAACCGGATATTCGCACCCGCAATGAGGTTCATTGGATCGGTGGGATTGATCGCAATGGTGACCTCTTCGGGAGAGGTCGAAAGCAGGCTGCTTATGCGAACATTTGTGTATTGTGCCGACGCGGCGGATACAACGAGGAGGAAGACTACGGATGCGAGAACTGACCTGGATCTCATGATTCTTGTTCCATGTGTGACAATGACAAACTAACGAAATAGTGGCGGGATGTCAATGAGGGGGATTGATGGAACAATGGAATGATGGATTGATGGATTGATGGAATATTGGGATGACGGATTCATCATGCACGCCGGAGGCAGGGCAATCTAGAATTGGACAGCCAACGAGAACCCATCTGATCGCGGGAGGAACATCCAGCTGGTTTCGGAACGCTCACGGGATCGTGAGACTTCGGAAGGATTGTGAATCAGAACCTGCCGCGCACAGAGATATCCAATAGCCGCTCCGGCGAAGACATCGGAGGCCCAATGACGATTCACCACGATGCGGGAAATGCCTACAAGTGAGGCAATGGAGTAGCTGAGAATTGGAACTGCAGGAGTTTCTGAATACTGTCCGGCAAAAACGGTCGCAAGTGAAAAAGCAGTAGACGTGTGGCCCGAGGGAAACGAATCGAAGTCGGAAAAATGTCGCGAAAAGGTGACCGCAAATGGCCCTCTCCATTTCCCGCCGGATCGAGATCTGACGGACGGCCGTTCTCTCCCCGACATAAGGTTCAACAACTCCGACCAGATTCCCGAGGTGATAAACGCCTCGGCAGCCAGATAGGACGTTTCCAAAGCTTTTTTGTCATTCGCGAGAAATCCATAGCCTGTGAAACCCGCCAGGAATCCAAGACCGTATTCCGCACCGAATTTCGTCACGGTCAAACTCCACCGCTGCGTTGTCGTTCCAACAAGAGCGGGAGGATCCACGGCATCATAGATCGCCGGATCGGCGAGGAGAAGGCTTCCCAAAGCAACCACACCACATGCCGCCCATGGAGCGTCCTGCGATGAAATTGTGAAGGGCGCCTTGGCCTGGATCCAGAGATCCTTCACTCCCCGTGATATCGGATCAAACGAATCGGAAGAATCAGACTGGTTTTTTTGGGCGGATGCGGGGACAGGTACGGCAACGGTCAACAGGATGAAAAGCAGTAAGGTCTGATGTGTCCGGCGATGGTTAGGCACTCTCTGCATTCTCCGGAAGATTATGGCCGGCTAAAAAAAAGTGGCGAGCAGTATTGGGGGGAACACTGCTCGCCTGGATCCCCACGGTCTGGGGGGAGACGCGTGGAGATACGTTCAATTTTTTAAGCTGCCTGGGACTGACTGACAGGTCGCTTCAGCGCGACGCTGCGATTTCATCAATCAGTGAAGTGGATTCTTTTGGACGGGTGTCCACCTTCCCTTCCCAAGTGGATATACTAATGTGCACAATCGCAGTGTAAAATGCAAGGAAATTCGTCATTGGGTAGTGGGTCGGTTTGAGTCGAAAGACAAAACGCAGAGAAGCGCACTTTTAGTCGTCGGATGAAAGAACTGTCGTTTGGCCCGATAGCAGATTCCAGCCGTCGGAGCGTTTGATCGCAAGTCCGGTTTCGAGGAGCGAGACCTTCAATACTGTCCCGCTTGTATCGATCATTGTCGATGAGATTTCGCCGGTGAATGTCGCAAGTGCATTCGAATGAGGAACGATCCGAAGAGACTTCCACGCATTATCGACTGACTTGAATTTCCTGGAGTTTTCTTTGACAATGGAGGCAACCGAGTCGTATGAAAGTGGGGAAGAATAGCCCGGGGCCACCCAGAAGAAGTCGTCCGAACTGTCGAGATAGGCGAACTCCGCCATGAGTCCGTTCTTCCGGACATCATCGTCATAATCCTGAAGCATTTCCCGCACTTCCCCGATAATTCGATCCTTTTCCGCGTCTGAAAGTTCCGTCCGCTGGTTGCAGGAGAACAGAACGACAAGGAACATCAATCCCACTGTTCGTTTCACTATCGATTCCCTTCCTTTCGTGCTACGTCTGCCCGACTTGCCCATCAACCCTCAACCTCCATGTTCATCGGTTCCAGAACTCTCGGTGTTTTCCATCCGCCCCGGGTGAAATCCGGAAACTCCTGCGGTTCTCCGTCATCCTTTATTGAATTCCCGCTCAATTCTGTAACGGCGCTGATTGCCGCGGCATCGTACACATCCATATCGGGCACCAATCCCTGCTGCAGCGCATTGATCAAACGGAAATCTTCAATAAAGTCCATTCCTCCGTGACCTGCCCCTTTGCTCTTTTCTTCCAGGTCAATCCACATTGGGTGGTTGTATTCCTGTACATAGGCATCGATTGCCTCCCAGCGATGCGGCTGACTTTTTCCTTCTATGTAGATTTTGGGATCCGGATATTTTCGAACGATACCTTTTGTTCCCTGGACAAGAATATCGCGGCTGTACGGCCTGGGAGAATTGGTGTCATGTTTGAGGATGATGGTTTCTCCATTCTTGGTACGAATCAACGTGGTCACAATATCGCTCAGTTTGTAGGTCTCCTTCGCCTGCGCGCTGTCGACACCGAATTGCTCCAATGCGTACAAGTGAAGTCCCCGCGTCTTTGTCCCAACCGATACAAGGTAGTCGAAATAATTACCACGATTAATGTCAAGGCACTGGGCAATCGGCCCGAGCCCATGCGTCGGATAGAGATCGCCATTGCTCGTCATCGAATGTGCCCTTCGCCAAACCCCCTCTCCTTCCATGTCATGCTTCACTGCGCGAAGATCATGCAGGTATCCGCATTCCGCATGGAGCAATTCGCCGAACAATCCCTTCTTGACCATGTTGAGAATCATCATCTCGATCTTGTCGTAATTGCAGTTCTCCATCATGATGCAATGGCGGCGGTTTTTTTCCGAGGCATCGACGAGTTTCCAGCAGTCCTCGATATTCGTAGCAGCAGGGACTTCCGTCGCAGAGTGTTTCCCCGACTCCATCGCGGCCAAAGAAACCGGAACATGCCAGTCCCACGGGGTGGCATGAAAGACGAGATCGAGATCATCGCGCTCACACAAACGCTCGAAATCCCGCGGCCCCCGGCTGTAACCATCGGGTTTCTTCTGTCCTGCATCCTCGACAATCTTCTGAGCCCGGGCGACCCGGTCTTCGATAATGTCGCACACGGCCCGGATTTCGACTCCGGGAATCTTCAGCAGGTTCTCCACATGAGAGGTCCCTTGTCCGCCCACGCCGACGAATCCGACGCGAACAACATCCATTGGGGGAGCTTTGTAGCCGATCATGGTTTTGTTCGCAGAATACGCCCTTTCGGGCACAGTCATCATTCGGCCGGCAAGAATTGTCCCGACTCCTGCCGTACCAAGTTTCAAGAAATCACGTCGATCAAGTATCCGATTCGGGGTTGACATGGGCTTCTCCTTCGTTCTTAGTCTACAACAATCTCAAAATACGATCAGCGAGCTTTTCGAATGCCGTCCAAATCCCCCTTAATCCCCCTTTTAATAAAGGGGGAGGCGAATCAAGCATCAAGTCTCGAGATTCAATTTCAAGCATTCTATCCAGAGAGCTTCCAATCTTCACTGTATTCGCAAATTGAATATGGGCCGCCTGGGCACGGGACAACTGTAGTGAGTCACGCACCGAATCGCACGGCCGCACGAGCCCTTGCTTTGGCGGCTTCAACTTCCCTGTCGCGCGGTTCGGCTTCTGTCTCCAACGAACTAATGAGTTTGCCTGCACTCCGCGCGATTTCCCTCACCGCCCGGTCAAAAGAGGCTTGATTCGCTTTTGAGGGTTTTGCAAAACCGCTGATCTTTCTCACAAACTGGATCGACGCGGCGTTGATCTCCTCCTTCGTTGCGGGGGGATCGAAATTAAAAAGAGGTCTGATGTTGCGGCACATTGAGGTCCTCAAGCAGTAAAGGGTTCAAGGTTAAAGGTTCAAGGCTCAAGGTTGAAGGTTCAAGGTTCAAGGTTCAAGGTTGAAGGTTCAAGGTTCAGGGTTCAAGGTTCAAGGTTCAGGGTTCAAGGTTCATGGTTCAAGGTTCAGGGTTCAAGGCCAGCGGCGATCGTGGATCCTCAGTGCGACGGGCCGAAGAAGATTGCATTCATGAACAACAGGTTTGTTCCATCCACGAATGCCCGTGTGTTCGGATCCTCGGCGAAGGCGACAACATGTCCCATCCCATGCGGCTGGTGCATGAGATAGGCCTTGTTGGCAATTTGTTTCTTCGAATCATCCCACAGAAAACCGCTCAGCACGACTTGTTCCTCGGGCATGAAAAGACCGACATTCCTTCCCTTGTCAATCTTGATAGGCGTGAAAATATTCCGGCTATCCACCATGACATTCGTGCCGCCGTCATACCCGAAGGCCAGCCAGTGTTCCGGATCGAGAGTAATCCGAAGAATAACACCGGGCGCTGCCGGGGGAAGTTCTTTGTCGGGCAGAGTTTCCTTTTCCGGATCGAATGGCTTCGTGAGATCTGGTTTTGTTTCCTTCGCGGTCTTCTCCTTCTCTTCTCCCTCCTTCTTTTCCGGTTTGTCCGGTTTTCCTCCCCTCAATTCGCGTGTCGTTGCCAGAAGGCCTATCTTTTCTTCTGTCAGCCATTGCGTCGCCGAACCGTAGGCAATCAGCGTCCCGCCTTGTTGTACCCAGTCCTTCAGCTTCCTCACACCCGCCTCTCCAACCTGGTCGCCATACCCTCCCCACGCATCAGGGAGAATGAGGACGTTGTATTTTGAGAGATCCACACCCCGAAGCTGGTTCGTGTGTATCACCGTCACTGGATACTCATACGCCCGCTCCAGCAAGAAACGCGTCCATCCAACTGAATTCGATGAGACCGGAGTGTTATATGCCATCGCGATCTTCGGCTTCTTCAGGTAATTTACCTCGGTGCTCCCGAAATTCACACCTTCTTCGACCCACGAAGTATTCGTTGCGTAAATCTCCAGACTCTCCTTTTGTGACACGGCTTTGAGAATCTCAAAGAGGTTCGCCGGATTGTCTTTCACCTTGATGATGAGAGATCCGCGTGGATACGTCTTCCCTTCCAACTTGAATTCCTTGTCTGCCTGGTGCACGCGGACACTGCTCCTGTGCAGACTTGCAAGCACCCGTGCCGCGGAGTTTGTCCCCCACGGAATCAGGTAAGCCACGGTCGCTTTTCCTCCCGCGACATTCCCCATGGGAGGCCGTACGGTCGCGAAATCCGCAAGATTGCCGGATGACGGACTGGTCGCCTGATAGCATTCGACATCAAAGAGGAGAGGAAGTGACCAGCCGGTAACGTCGTAGATTTCGTTCGGGAGCCGCTTTTTCTCCCTCCTGAGCTGCTCTTGAACGAACGACTCTGTCATCGGCACATTCTTGTCCATGAGCGTTTTCAGAAGGTGTTTTGCAGGCTGCGAATGCGAAATGACAAATGTCCCTGCGGGAAACGACTTTTGCTGAGAAGCACCCCGATAGTAGTCCTTTACACGTCCGTTGGAGAAAGAAGTCGTCGCGACCTGAACATCGATCCCCTGCTCGTGAAGGACGGCCGCAAGCTTCATGGCGCGGTTCGGATCTCTTCCGGGCGGGATGATGTATTCCTTCACTTCTTCACGCTTCCCTTCTTCGATCGCTGTTCGCCGGTAATCGTAGAAGTGTTTCAACATTTTCTCCCGGTTGCGCGCCGTCATTTCACAGGTGGAAAGAGAAGAGATGAAGTGATGTTGTATTGTTTCTCTGTAGTGCAGAACCGTCTCGTCTTCCCTCTTCACCACCAGCCCGCGTGTGGATGCCTGTTCGTATGTCATCCCCACCGATCCCTGAAACAGGGGCCATCCCTCGCCGTACCCGGGATAGAACGAATCAAAAACCTCCCGCGTGAAATAGTCGAATCCCATTTTGTCGAACCATCGGGCATTGTTCCTTCCGTACTCCTTCCACAATTCGGCCTGCTGTCGGGGCACTTCGGGATTGATTGGATCCGCCGGAGGAGCGAAGTAATATGTGCTGTTCGATCCCATTTCATGGAGATCCACAAATACCACCGGATACCACTCAAGATATGCCTTGACCTTTCTGCCTGTTTCGATTTGCGTCAGGGCGAACCAGTCGCGGTTCATGTCGAACAGATAGTGATTTCCTCTGCCGCCCGGCCACACTTCACGATGCTCGGCCGCCTGTTGGTCCTCATCCGGCCACGGCCCGCGCGTCTGGCGGAAGTAGTTGATGAACCGGTCCCTTCCGTCCGGATTTTGAAGAGGATCAATGATAACGACAGTCTGATCGAGAACAAGCTGTGTCAGCGAGTCATTTCGTGACGCAACCAGATGGTATGCCAGGAGTGTGGCAGCTTCCGTGCTCGAGATCTCGTTCCCATGTACCGAGTATGCCAGCCAGGTGACGGCGGGCAATTCCTTGATGAGTCGGTTCGCTTCCGCCTGATCAGTTTTCCGCGGATCGGAGAGCGCTTTCATGCCCGCTTTCACGTTGTCAATCTTCGCCATGTTTGCTTCCGACGTCACAATCAAATAGTAGAGAGATCGCCCTTCCCACGTTTCTCCGTACTTGACAAGACGGATTTTCCGAGTCGATTCCGCTAATCTGGAAAGATACCGTTCGAGTTCGTGATGCATCGTGATATTCTCTCCCCACTCATGGCCAAGAGTCTGTTTCAATGTTGGGATTGACGGGTCGTACGAAGCGCCGGGGTAAAACTGGAATTGCCGAGCGAAGGATACGCTGACAAACGCCAGAAGGAACACAACGAGGATGTGTCTCATTTCTTGGTTTCTCCTTGTACAGGGGTCGCCAGGCATACAGCCCTGGGTGAAATCGTTTTCATGACAGAGTGGACGAGATGAATGTAAGGGATTTTCCCAAATGTCGCCTCACTGGTTTAAGACGGCTTCGCAAATCCGCTTATTCACTGAAGGAATTGGTGTGACGAGGCTTGCAACTTTCTTCATCGCACAAAGGGCAATTACTATTGAGCGGGGGCCGATGAGCCGGCACATGGGGCAGGCGCCCTTGGCGGGTCGAGAAAGGCAGGCGGGGGTCCTTCCCGACAGGGTGCAGGTTTCTTCAGGTCGCGAGTTCGGCTAGCTCAGCCCCCAGGAGCGGTGGGATAGTTCGATTCTCTTGTTCCGTGTTTCATTTCCCCGCTTTACCGGAAGCCTCTCACGGCTCGTCCAACCGTGTCATAGATTCTCACAACCTTGACCAATTGTGTGATGAGAAAAACGCCTTCCACTTTGTCATTGAGTCTCGCGAAGCTCATGTCTCCTCCGCGGTTGCGCATGGAAGTGAGCGAAGCAATGAGAACGCCGAGGCCCATGCTGTTAATGACTTTGAGCCCGGCCAGATCCACAACGACTTTTCTTGCACCTTGTTCCAGATGACCATAGATGCTGCTTCGAATCTCCGATGCATCCGGTTCACCGACGAGGTTCCCTTCCAACGACAACACAAGGACATCTCCATACATTTTTTGTGTGATCTTCATCGCAAGACCCGGCAGACAGCTTCAGAGAGCTATCTGCAAATCAAATCGTCTCATACAAAGATAACGGTACTGTTTTTGGTCGATTGGATCAAGTCGTCGGGATTTGCTCATTTCTTCATTGATTCCTCGGCTGACCGCATCCCCTCACAAAGTCTGCAAATGAGCCCCCGTGGGGGTCCTTCGGACAATGAGCAAATGATCCGACGAATCAATTTCTTCTACTCAAAACTCCTTCCCACCAGCACATGATGGTGATCCACTGTAACATCTTCACTCGTTGCTACCTTACTTCCCGTTTCCTTCTGTCTCGTCTTCCCCCAATCATACAATCCTGAAAAGAAGTGTCTCTGAGATTCCAGGGTTCGCCCCACTTGCTTCCGAACTCATCCCCATGCGACTCTCCCCTTCTTGCCGAAGGCATCCCTTCGGGACTTACAAGAGAAGGGGTCGGGGGATGAGTTAGCCTCCTCGTTCACCAGTCATGGGGGATTCGCCCCACTTGCTTCCGAACTCATCCCCATGCGACTCTCCCCTTCTTGCCGAAGGCATCCCTTCGGGACTTACAAGAGAAGGGGTTGGGGGATGAGTTAGGTCTTCAGAGCTTTCTCCAATTCTCGCAATACTCCTGCGAGATCATTTTCAACTTCATGATTCTTGAATCTCACCACTCTAACGCTCAAAGCCGACAGGATCTCGGTTCGCTCAGTGTCATCCTCCACAGTCACATTGTGCGGTGGCCCATCAAGCTCAACCACGGCTTTTCTTTCCCGACAGAAGAAGTCTGCGACATAGAATCGAAGACTCCCATCTTGTTCGTGGAAGAACGGATATTGCCGAAAGAACTTGAGGTTCAAGAACTGCCGGCCTCTTACTCTTTCCCACAGAATGCGTTCGTCTGTCTTTTTCGCGGCTGACGGCAAATTCTGATGGCGTCTCGACGCACTTCTCGTTTTGATCTCCTCATTGTCCCCCCCCATTGCTTCCGAACTCATCCCCATGCGACTCTCCCCTTCTTGCCGAAGGCATCCCTTCGGGACTTACAAGAGAATGCTTGCCCGCCGAGCTTTGTGGCGGGGGTTGGGGGATGAGTCGGGTCTACCTAATCCTCAATCCCCAAACCTTGGTCGAATAGTTTTCCGCCCCTTTTTTCAGATAATCCCCCACATACCAAATCGTCTTGTCGTCGCTTGGATCGACTGCGGTCTGCGAGTAATCCATCCACCGGAGTGTGTTCGTCTGCGAAGCTTCTCCTTCCACGAGGATTGCCTCACGCAACGTCAGTACTCCCAGCGGATCGTCAGACAGCCTCGCGGCAAATCGCTGCCCGGCAAAGTGAGGAGTTCCACCAAACGAATACCCTATGCCAATGTTTCCGTCGCCGTCGATTGCCGGACTTGCCATCCACCGGTACAAGCTGTCGGGTGCAAATGTTCCTTGCTGATGCAGCTTTACATCGCGGTTGCCGTCGATTCGGAATTCATACCAACGGACTCCGCCTCCTCCGGCGGATGTATTGACCGAATGCACTGCAACAATCGATTCGCGGTCACCGATCCGGCGGTATACCAGTCGCGCCATGATCTTGTCTCCCTGCGAATCGAGGCGTACATCAGTGCCGGGCTGCGGAACGGTCTTCGTCAGCTGGCCACCGCCTAAGTACTCATAGTGTGCAACGGGAATCTTGACCGGCCCTTCAATCCTCGTCTCATCGATGTTGGACCAATCGACATGATACTTCCAGACATAGATACCATCGTCGTTCAGAATATTTTTCAGCTGCACGCCGCCGGTTGCCATCATGATGTTCGGTGAGCCTGCCGGCGGAAGTTGTCTGCCGTCGAGATCCGCGTTGTTGAGAAAATTCACGCTGTCGATGATCACACCAACTTCCCGTGCCTGTTCCCCTGTGAGCATCTTCACCCTTTCCACGACGTATGCGTGTTTCTCAATAACGTCGTCCCCGGTGCTCGTGGGTACGTAGTAACCGTCCGGCCAAACAGCAGGCCGGGGATAGTCGGGAAAGAGCGGACGGACGAACTCGTATCGGTAGTACGAT
>DATECW010000014.1:0-16559 GCA_035286705.1 Bacteroidota bacterium | reverse complement strand
CACCGCTCAATGATATTCACGGCATCGGTGCGGTGATCCTCGCGGGGGTCGAAATACTTCAATTGAAGCTTCGCTGACGTGCGTTCCCCTACCGAGATTCCAGCGATCGTTCGATTCCGATCTCCAACCCGCGCAGTTCCGCCAGCGCCCGCATCCTTCCAAAGAGAGAATATCCAGGATAGACTTCCGGCTTGAGGCGATCGGCGAGCATGAGGTGTCCATGGTCCGGACGAAACGGGATGCGTCTGTTTCGGGCCCCTTCTTTCCTGCGGCGTTGATGCTCGAGGATAATTGCTTTCATCACGCCAAACATATCCACATCGCCTTCAAGGTGATTATCCTCAAGAAAATCGCCGTGATCGTTTCTGCTGACGTTTCTCATGTGAACGAAGTTGATTCTCGGTGAGAATCGTTGCGCCATTTCGACCACGTTGTTTTTCGCGCTGGCTCCGAACGAACCCGTGCAGAATGTGATTCCATTTGAAGGGGAATCGACAACCTTGAGGAGGTTCTCCACATTGTCCATTGAGCTGACAATACGGGGGAGACCAAGAAGTGGCCAGGGGGGATCGTCGGGATGGAGGGCCATGAAAACACCCGATTCCTCGGCGGCGGGGACAATCTCTTTGATGAAGGCGTGAAGATGTTCCCGAAGCTCGTTCTCACCGATGTCCTTGTATTGGTTTATGGCTTCGCTGAATTGCTCGAGTGTGTATGCCTCGCCGGAACCCGGGAAACCCAGGAGGATGGTCTGAATCAGGCGGTTTTTTTGGATTTCATCAAGTTTCTGAAAATATGCTCTTGCGTTCCGGATCTGATCATCGGCATAGTGCTGCTCAGCTCCCGGTCGCTTGAGAACAAAAAGATCGAAGGCCGCGAATACGTTCGATTCGAATTTTGTCGTAATTGAGCCGTCTTTGAATTCCACTTGAAGATCGGTGCGGGACCAGTCGAGGACCGGCATGAAATTGTAACAAACGGTATAGACACCGCATTGCCCGAGATTTCTAATGGATTGTGTGTAGTTCTCGATGAGTTTCTGATAATTGCCCGTGCGCTTCTTGATGTTTTCGTGAACAGGGATGCTTTCCGCCACGGACCATGTGAATCCTTCTGCCTCGACTAAGCCCTTCCTCTGCAGGATTTCCTGAACAGGCCAGACTTCGCCAATGGGAATCTGGTGAAGGGCCGTCACGATTCCGGAAGCGCCTGTTTGCTTGATTTCCTTCAGTGTTACAGGATCACGCGGACCAAACCATCTCCATGTCTGCTCTAAAGCCATCGATACAACTCCTGATTTGTGAATCACAATTTGAGGAATGTACGCAATATCGATTGAACCTTCAATTGCTGTGTGACCTCCCCGCCCCCGCCAGAACGCATGGCGCCTGCCCGACTATGTCGTTCAGGCGGGGGCTGGCGAACGACTGTTCGAAGGCCAGATGCGTTCGGTCGCCCGCCCGAACGACTTGGTCGGGCGGGGTCGGGTGTGCCATCTCCGTGCTTGCACCTTCCTGCCCTGCCGTTCCGGCAGGCGCCGAAGTGCAAGCGGCTTCATGTTTCAGCATGCAGGCGTGAGCTCCGTGGTTAAAAGGATTTGACCACTGAGGGCTTCTGGCTTGTTTTCCCTTCCTCGCTTTCGTACTTTGTCACTACGTTCATTGACTCAAGGGGTTATCATGCGCCTGTCACTTCTTCTCATGATTCTCTTCATCTGTTTTCGGACTTATTCGCAGCAACCGGATACCGTGTCGCGCGTATTCTCCATTGACGAGTGCGTCAACCAGTTTCAGGCATCCCGCGTCGAGTCCACAAAGGTCGGATACCAGTACTGGTTTGTCGACAAGCAATTCCTCGATGGCCGCACACTGAAGATGAGCGTTGTCGCTCCTCACAAAGCGACTCATGCCCCGCACAAGCATGCCGAGGATGAGTTCTTTTTCGTGCTTGAAGGGACGGCCGAATTCTACCTGAACGGAAAAACGAAAACAGCCGGTCCTTACACGAGTTTCTATTGTCCGCCGAACAGTGAACATGGTATCAGGAACACCGGGGACTCGGTGTTGAAGTATCTGGTGATCAAGAAATACGAACAGTGATAGGAATTCTTGTGACACATTCATCCATGCCGGTCTTGCGAAGCACCATCTCTCGATTTGTCGTCATCGCTTCGCTTGCCGTTTCGATTCTCTCCTGTATCCGTGACGGGGCCGCTGAAAACGGTGAAGCCATCGATTTGGCCGAGTTCTGGGATAGCTCTCACCACTGGTACGATATCCGCGATGAAGAGCGTGTGATCGATCCGCTTCCTCAACAGAAACGGTATGACCCGTCTGATATTCGGAAGATTGCGGATAACATCCTTCTCTTCCAGAAAGTGAGCGGGGGCTGGGCGAAAAACTACGACATGACGGCTGTTCTGACAGATGATCAAAAGGCAGCCGTCCTCCGTGGGCAAACGGATACAGCTGCGACGACGTTCGACAACGGTGCAACGTACTCCCAGGTGGCGTATCTTGCAAAGGCATTCCATCGAACCGCGGATGAGCGTTACAAGAGGGGTTGCGTGGAAGGAATCGAGTTTATTCTCCGTGCTCAATACGACAATGGAGGATGGCCGCAGTTTTATCCGGACAGAAGCGGTTATCGGCAATATATTACATTCAACGACGGGGCAATGATTGGTGTGATGAAAGTTCTTCGAAACATTGTCAAAGGGAAGAGCGAGTATTCTTTCATAGAGCGAGCGCTGGCGCAAAGAGTCGAAGCGGCGTTCTCGAAGGGGATAGCATGTATTCTTCGTTGCCAGATTCGGGAGAAAGAAAATCTCACGGTGTGGTGCCAGCAGCACGATCAGGTGACGTTTGTTCCGCGGAACGCGCGAACGTTTGAACTTGCCTCGGCGAGTTCCATGGAAAGTGCCGACGTCGTTTTGTTCCTCATGAGCCTTGAGAGTCCTTCACCGGCTGTGGTACAATCCGTCGAAAGTGCTGTACGCTGGTATGAACGATCGCAGATCAAGGGAATTCGCGTCGATACGATTGAGGCGCCGAAAACGGAGTTCATCTATCATACGAGCAGCAGTGACAAAGTGGTTGCAGTGGATTCTTCAGCTCCCCCGATTTGGGCGCGGTTCTATGAACTCGGGACGAATCGCCCGCTGTTTGCCAACCGTGATGGCAATCCGGTCTACTCGATGGCTGAAGTGGAACGCGAACGCCGAACGGGGTATGCCTGGTATACTTACCACCCGGCCCGCGTTTTGGCGGAATATCCAAACTGGAAGCGGCGAATCGGATCCTGACGCTTACTCCCCATTTCTATAATAGAAGTACCCTCCTGATTCCTTGTTTGTGGCAGTTTTTTCCGTAAATCCCGCAGAGACACCATCTTAGAACCCCAAAAGAGGAGTCGTTCGCGATTTCCTTCATTTCTGTCGCTTTTCGCTTGACAAAAAGGGAGGATATTTGCAAAATAGTATCGGTAAAGTTACCGATTAAGTTACCGCTCTCTGTTTTCCCTCTTGAAAGCACAGCCATGAACATCCGAAGTGCTGTTCAGCGAAGTGTCTTTTTTCTTTTCCTCCTTCCATCACTCCTTTTCAGTCAGGGAATTCTCAGCGGGACAGTGACAGACTCTCTTTCGAATGAGACTCTGATCGGTGCAAATGTGTTTCTCCCCGGAACGGCGCTCGGAAACGCATCCGACCGCGAGGGAAAATTCAGGATCTCCAATGTTCCTGCGGGGACCTACACTCTGAGGATTTCCTATATCGGGTACAAGACCAGGGAATTTGAAGTCAGCGTTTCCAGCGGGGAGATAACGCTTGATGTGCGGCTTGTTCCCGACATTCTCGAAGGAGAAGAGGTGGTTGTCACCGCTCAGGCTCGCGGCCAGGTGGCTGCGATCAACCAGCAAATTACGTCGAATACCATTGTCAACGTCGTCTCACGTGAAAAAATTCAAGAATTGCCGGATGCCAACGCCGCAGAGGCCATCGGCCGGCTACCGGGAGTCTCCATCCTGAGGTCCGGAGGAGAGGCCAACAAAGTCATCTTGCGCGGTCTCGAAGACAAGTTCACGAACATCACCATCGACGGAGTGAAGATACCTCCAACCGACGCGACGAGCAGGGGCGTCGACCTGAGCATGCTGTCACAGAGTTCATTGGCAGGTGTTGAGCTCTTCAAGGCGTTAACCCCGGACAAGGATGCAGACGCGCTGGCGGGGACTATCAATCTGGTCACACGAAAGGCTCCTGAGGAGAGGCTGATGAGGGTTGATGTGAAGGGCGACTACAATCATCTCATGAGGTCGGCCAATCAGTACGATCTTGCAGTTCATTACAGCGAACGGTTTCTGGATAACCTCATCGGTGTTCAGCTCACGGGTAATCTTGAAAAACGGATCCGCAGCAACGAGCGGATCAACGTCGCGTATGGGGTCGACTATGATCTGCAGGGCTTCCCCAAGTACTTCATCAACGACTTCGTTCTGGAATTTACTGATGAAACGCGAAAGAGGGAGGGAGTGAGTCTGCTGGTCGATGTTGCAACGCCGGACAACGGCTCTGTGAAAATCAGCAACGTCTTCGGCAGGACCAAGAGAGATTACTTCTGGTCCACACGAGATTACCCGTCAAACGGAGGCGGGAACCAGGGGGGGGCGCCGGTTTATGATTACCGCGACCGCGAACAGGATATCAGGACATTCAGCAGCTCGGTGCGGGGTGATAACAATCTCTTCGGCTATTCTCTCAAGTGGGGGCTGTCATTCGCCCAGTCCGGATCGGATTATCCCTATGACTACGAAGCGATCTTTGTGGAGCCGTCGGGCATGGGCGCGTCCCCAAAGCTCTCCTCCGGACCGGAACAGCTTATTCCTTACGCCATGAACGATTTCACGAACGCGTCGCTGTACTGGGCGTATTTCCGAACTCAGGACAATTATGACAGGGAGAGGACCGCGTTCATCGATTTCGGAAGGCAGTATCTTCTCGGCGATCTTCTCTCCGGGGAATTAAAGGTCGGCGGGAAGATGAAGCTCAAAGACAGGTCAAACCGGCGGCGCGAGGATTTTACCCCATACTATCTGGGCAAGTGGAAGACGCATGAAAAGCTTCCCGATGGAACCATCAGGCCAAAGGACTTCGCCGGGACCTCCTTTGAGGCCTGGCAGCAAGGCGGCGCGGGAGGATTCATCGGGATCAACGAGTTTTTTGGCAGGACGCTTCTGGATGCACGGCACGTGTATGATTCCTACTTCCTGAACCCGCTCGTCGCTGAAGCGAAACTGCGTCAATGGAGAGAGTTGAACAAGTACGGCATTGACCCGACCGGTAACGAGTACGAGATATGGGTCAATCCGCTGATTCGATACGACGACTACTATGTCACCGAGCGCGTGACGGCCGCATATGCGATGAACACCCTGAATTTCGGACAATCCGTCACTGTCATTGCAGGCGTGAGGGTCGAGAAAGAGACAAACGACTACCTTTCCACCTTCATGCCGGCGCCCGTGACAGGTTTTCCCGTTCAATCGAATACCATACGCGATACAACATCGTCGTTTTCTCAGATGATTATCCTGCCGAATCTCAACGTCTCAATCAGGCCGTTTGGATTTGTCAATGTCCGGTTGGCGGCCTACAAAGCACTCGGGAGACCCGATTTCAATATGAGGATGAACCGGTACATCGCGGGCCGTCCCGCGGAAGCCAGTAATACACAGTTTCTGTTATATGTCGGGAACACATCTCTGAGGACATCGAGCGCCTGGAACTACGAAATCAACACGTCGTTTTATGACAACTCGTTCGGCCTCATTTCTTTGTCTGCGTATTACAAAGAAATCAAAGACATGTATCACATGCTGAACAATTTCAACACGGTTGGCGACACGCTCATGCAGCGGTTCGGCATTACCTGGAAAAGCAACATGCCGACTCCCTCGACCCCGTTCAATCTCACTTTTCCCTATAACTCGCCGAAGCCGACCAAAGTGTGGGGATTTGAATTTGAGCACCAGATCAATTTCCATTTCCTGCCGGCTCCTCTGAACAACGTAGTTCTTTCCTATAATGCATCCATTGTGGACTCAAAGACAATTGTATACGGATCCCGGACTGTCCAATTCGTCGATTCCTCGGGTCCTTTCCCGCTTACGAAATCGAAGAATATTCTTGTTGAAACAGAGCAGAAGTTGGAGGGAATGCCGGAATTCTTCGGGAATATTGCAATCGGGTATGATCAGGGGGGATTCTCGGCACGGTTGTCTCTCTTTCACAAAGGATCGCACAACGCTTCGTTTTCAGCAAGCGGACAGAATGATCGGGTGACCGCGGCCTATACGCGTGTCGACCTGACGTTAAAGCAGCGGGTTACCAACTATCTTGCTGTGTTTGTGAATCTCAACAACGTGACAAATATCGAAGAAGCGACTTCAATCTCCGACAGGAAATACGGCCTGTCCCTGTTTGACCAGAGTGAGAAGTACGGCCTGACCGGCGATTTGGGCGTGACCATAGAACTGTAATGAGAAGAATAAACCACTCTTCCAACCATGATAGACAATCTTCCCGCAAGGAGGTGTTGCCGAAAGGGAATCGTTGTGCAAATTTTTCCAATCATCTAAAAAATTGCATGGAGGTATTTATGCCTTATCGAAAAATCGGAATTCTTCTTGCATTCCTCTTTCTCTTCGCCGGGATATTGCACGGCCAGGAAGCCGTTTTGACGCTCCTTCCTTACAACGGCGACACTTTACGATATGTCGACAAGCAGTTCATTGCCGACACGACGGCAACAGGCGGATTGCTGGCGAATCGTGTCTACGAATTCAAGCGTGATTCAGTCTACCTCACGCACGCGATTATCACCATTCAGGCCGGGAAGACCCTGCGTTTGCGGGCCACCGGTACTGGGACAAAGAAGCCTATTATTTATCTTTGGGAATCCGGAACAGGCGCAACGCCTACGAGGCCCCCTGGAAACTTCGTTGTGCTGAATGGCGGAAACCTCGAGATGACAAACATCTGCATTGCCGGGTACTATGAGCTTGAACCGGATCGTGTCGGCGGCGTGCAGGGTGGTTTGGTAAATACAACGGCTGCCGGTTCCTCAATCATCCTCGACGGTGTTGTGCTCTCGAATATTAACGGTCAGCACATCCGCACCGGCTTCAATGCGGTGAAAGTCACTGCCAAGAATTGCGTCTTTGCCAACATGGGCGCGTTGACAACATCAAACCTTGGAGCGGGCAAAGGATTCGACCTGAGGGAGGCTGCTGTTGATTCGTTTATTCTGGAAAACAATACGTTTGTCAACTATCAGGACCGCGCCGTGAGGCATTATAACTTTTCCAATCCCTTGGCTGGAACGGGCGCGATCAAATATGGCAGAATTGTCCATAATACGTTCGTCAACGGCATGGGTTATCACGGGCTTCTGTCGCTCGGCAATCTTGGAAACATGATGATCATTGCGGACAATCTGTTCGTTGATGGCTTTGCCCTTGGCGAAGACTCGACTGATGCTACTCGGGCAGCTGAGTGGGCGAACACCGGCGAGGTTTACCTGAACGGAAGGAACAGAATTACTTGGATCTTCACGGCCCCCAATGATACAACGAAGTGGAGAATCAATAACAACTGGTACAGCATTTCAGATTCTGGAAACGCTTTCCTTTCCAGTTTCAACTATCCCGTCGGCTCTCCGCTTTCCTGGCATATCAACACCAAGCTTCAAGCACAGGGGGGGGATTCGACGAAGGCGTTTCAACGGGTGATGAATTTCTCTTTGCTGAAGGCTCCCAGACTCATGACCAATATGATGCGCTGGTATGAAGACACGGTGGCAGGCGGATTGAGGCAAAAGGTGCAAACCAACTTCGTCCTGGCAAGAGACGACTTTGATCGAAGGCGCATCGAATATTACCGTGATACACTGGATGCGTCATTTTCGACATCGTCAGCCGCATATATTGGAGCGGAAGGCGGGTATCCTGCAGGAGACTTGAACTGGTTCCCCTCAGCGAAGTCGGCGTGGTTGTCTGATCCAATCTCGGGAATCGAGACGGAGCGGGCAATCCCGATGGCGTTTACACTTGAACAGAACTATCCGAATCCATTCAACCCTGCAACCAAGATCACCTATTCGGTCCCGCAGCAATCGAAAGTCTTGCTCGAAGTTTTTGATCTGCTGGGCCGCAAGGTGGCAACTTTGGTGAATGACAACCGGCCTGCAGGTACGTTTACGGTCGAATTCGACGGATCAAAGCTCGTTACGGGCCTGTATATCTACCGTCTCTCGACACCTCAGCAGGTGTTTGCGAAAAAAATGCTTCTGATAAAGTAGTCCGCGTTTCCGCAAAGCGGCAGGGGATGTTGACCTGCCGCTTTTCGTTTCACCCTTCGCAGAGTCATGCATCGGTTTCAATTGTTCCTAAAAAAGAAATGCCAGGGCGCTCCGCCGCTTGACATTTTCGAATATTATGCGGAGGTTTAAGTTAGCGGTAAAGTTACTGCGGCGATGACCATGCACGTTTTTCCTGCCCATAGGCAACGATGGTTTCTCCCTTCATCCGACAAAGGGCGTGCTGCTCTCTGGTCTCTTGTTCTTGCTGCGACCCTCTTCATCCTTCCTTATGGGAGCGCGGCACAAATCTACGTTTCTCCGCTTGGTGACGATGCGAACAGCGGAACGTTTGACCTACCCTACAAGACAATAACGAAGGCCCACTCCGTTGCGGCAGGCGGTGACACCATCATCGTCAGGGGCGGAACGTTCGATTCGTTGACGACAACAATCAACTTGTCAAGAGTGGGTTCCCCTTCCGCACGATACTTTGTGTTTGCCTATCCGGGGGAACGGCCGCTGCTCGATTTCTCCCTCATGGCAGTGAGTTCAAGCAACAGGGGGGTTCGAATCAGCGGAAGTTACTGGCATTTCAAAGGAATCGACATCAAGGGCGCCGGCGATAATGGAATGCACGTGAGCGGTTCGAACAACATTATCGAATCCTGCTCGTTCTTTGAAAACTTTGATACCGGCTTGCAGCTGAGCAACGGAGCCTCCGACAATCAGGTGATTAACTGCGATTCCTATCATAATGCCGATACGTCGCAGGGGAATGCCGACGGCTTCGCACCGAAACTCGACGTGGGGACCGGAAATTTCTTCTACGGATGCCGGGCCTGGGAAAACTCCGACGATGGTTTCGACGGATATCTTCGGCCTTCCGACAGCATCGCAACGGTGATGGTCAATTGCTGGGTATTCAAGAACGGCTACCTTAAGAACGGGAGTGCCAGCACAGGAAACGGAAACGGGTTCAAGATGGGCGGGAGTGATGCCCCGTCGTTGCTGCGCCATAACGTCATCCTCAAAAACTGCATTGCATTTGACAACAGGGTAAAAGGATTCGATCAGAACAACAACAAGGGCTCGATGACCCTTCTGCATTGCACGGCCTATGGAAACGGAACGAACTACTCCATTGCCGGCCCGATTGCCGCCGGAGAGTACCTCACTCTTATCAATTGTGCGGTTCAGGGGGCTCTCGGCCCGATCGGGTCCTTTGCCATTCAGCAAACGAACAGCTGGATGGCGCCTTTTGTCGTGACAACGGATGACTTTCTCAGCCTCGATACGACAGGGGTACGCGGTCCACGACAGGCAGACGGGAGCCTTCCCGATGTCGCGTTTCTTCACCTGGCGGGAGGAAGCGACCTCATCGACGGAGGAACGGATATCGGAAAGGACTTCAACGGACTGGCGCCCGACCTCGGCGCATTCGAGAGCGGGCCTCCCACCGCCGTGATCGACCCGGCTCCAAGACCGGAATCGTTTCTGGTGGCCGGGAATTATCCCAACCCGTTCAATCCTTCAACGACGATTGTCTATGAAATACCCCGTCCTGGGACGGTGATCGTGGGCGTTTTTGATATCATGGGAAGACACGTACGGACTCTCGTTGCGGATCATGCTGAGGCCGGACGCCATCATGTTGAATGGAACGGAACGAATGGCTTCTCTCAGCAAGTTGCATCAGGAATTTATTTCGCGGCTGTTCATTTCGGCTCACAACAGGCAATTGTCAGGATGCAGCTCCTTCGATAAAGAAAGACCTTATCAATGAACAATCGTTCTCCCGCAGACAAGGTACGGTTTCTGATAGTCCTCTCGATCGGCCTCTTCATCCAGTGCGGCAGGGTAGAGAATGTCCCCGCCACCGGCGGCTGGGCGAGCCTTCCTGAGATCCTTGCACGGATCATTCCCCCAAAGTTCCCGGATCGCGATTTCAGCATCACAAACTTCGGTGCGAAGGGAGACGGAACAACCGATTGCACGGAAGCATTCAGGAAGGCGATCGACGAGTGCAATGCGTCGGGAGGGGGGAGAGTGGTCGTGCCGCAAGGAGTGTTTCTCACCGGACCCATTCATCTCAAAAGTAATGTCAATCTTCACATCTCTGAGCGGGCAGTGGTCAAGTTCCTCACGGATCCCAAGGCATACGCCAATCTTGTCTCCACGCGTTGGGAGGGGGTGGAGTGCATGAATTATTCTCCGCTGATTTATGCGTTCGAACAGGAGAATATTGCGGTCACGGGAAGCGGTGTGCTCGAAGGTCAGGCATCTGACGAAAACTGGTGGTCGTGGAAAGGTAACAGGGGGGAGAGAAGCAAGGGAAAACCGAATCAGAATAATGCGCGCAAATCACTCTTTGCGATGGCGGAGAAAAATGTCCCCGTCGGCGAGCGTGTCTTCGGTGAAGGTCACTACCTTCGCCCGAACTTCATTCAGCCCTATCGATGCAAGAATGTTCTCATTCAGGATGTGACCCTGAAGGATTCCCCCATGTGGTTCATCCATCCCGTGCTCTGCAGTAACGTGACGGTTCAGAATGTCACCGTGAACGGACTTGGTCCGAACAACGACGGATGCAATCCCGAATCGTCGAAAGATGTGCTGATCAAGAACTGCTTCTTCAACACCGGCGATGATTGCATCGCAATCAAATCGGGGCGCAATGCCGACGGTCGTCGCATCAATGTGCCGAGCGAAAATATCGTCATTCAGGGATGCAAGATGAAGGAGGGCCACGGCGGAGTGGTTCTTGGAAGCGAAATCTCCGGCGGCGTGCGAAACGTGTTTGCTGAAGATTGCACGATGGACAGCCCCAACCTTGATCGTGCACTCAGATTCAAAACAAACTCGGTCCGCGGCGGCGTGATGGAGAACTTCTTCGCCCGCAACATTCGGGTGGGTGAAGTTGGCGAAGCAGTGCTGAAGATCGATTTCTTCTATGAAGAAGGCGATGCAGGCGAGTTCACCCCAGTCGTAAGGAATCTCAGTATCTCTGATGTGACTTGTGAGAAGGGGAAATACGCCGTGTGGATCAAAGGGTATGAGCGATCGCCGATCACGAACCTTGTCCTGCAGAACTGCCGGTTCAGCGGCATCGAAATGCCAAACGTCATTGAAGCTGTCGACGGTCTCTCAGTCGTGGATGTAACATTGAACGGAAAACCGATGCAATAAAATCCGCAAATGAATCATTCATTGATTCCATATTCAACATTAAGACGGTTCTCAGCGTGGCAGTTTATCGTTCTTGTGCTGAGCTCGGCCCTGCTCCTTGCACAAACGGCGGGGAAGATTTCGGGCACCGTGGTGGACAAAGGATCGGGTGAACCTCTGATCGGGGCGAATGTTCTTGTCGCCGGAACCAACATGGGAGCGGCAACCGACGCGGACGGGACATACTTCATCCTGAACGTCCCGCCCGGCAAGTACGATGTCCAGGCTTCGATGGTGGGATACCAGAGGGTTCTCCAGCAGGGTGTGATTGTCAATAGCGGACGGACAACCGGGGCGGATTTTACACTCAGCGAGGAAACCATCGAGATCGAGGAAGTGGTGGTCGTTGCCACGAGGCCCGATGTGGAGCGTGAAAAAACTTCGACAAGTGCGATCATCCGTTTCGATGACGTTCAGTCCTTCCCGGGAATACGCGATGTAAGTGACGTGTTGGCATTGGCCGCCGACATTACCGACGGCCACTTTCGCGGAGGCCGTTCGGGAGAGGAATACTATACGCTTCAGGGAATGGGAATCGTCAATCCGCTCGATAACTCTTCCGCATTCCTTCCCATCATGAGCGCCGTTGAAGAAGTGGAAGTCGTGACGAGCGGGTTCGGTGCACAGTACGGCAACGCCCAATCGGGCGTTGTGAATATTTCGATGAAGGAAGGGAAATCGGACGGCTGGAGAACGCGTGTTGAAACACGAACCCGAGCACCCGGGCGCAAGCATTTTGGCCCGAGTGTCTTCGACCAGAACGCCAATCCATACCTCGCGCTCCTTCTTTCGAATGCAGTGTGGCGACAGGGAGACCCGAATGCCGACACGCAACAGCCGTATTATGGAAGCATGGGGTCGGGATTGACGGGCAGCTATGCCAGGGACACGCTTGTTCAGGTTGCCGTTGCGCAGGCACTGTGGCTGCAAACCCGCAGGGACTTGAATCGCCGTTATGGGCAGGACTTGGACTATTCGGTCGAGGTGGGAACAGGCGGACCAATCAATGAGAGTGTGAGGATGTTTCTGGCGTTGCGTTCGAACAAGGAATGGCCTGTTTTTCCCACGGAAGAACCCGATACGCGATACCAGGCAATGGGGAATATCGTCACGGACCTGGGTAAGGGAACCTCTCTTCGTTTCAGCGGCGGATTTATTCAGGAAGAAAGCAGTGTCTTTCCCGGATCGAACAATGTGAGCGGATATCAACGGTGGCTTTGGGACAGGGTTACCGGACTGAATTATCGGAAGCGGACGAATCTGCAACTCGGTTTGAAATTTGCCCACGCGTTGAGTCGGGAGACCTTCTACGAGGTGAAACTGAATTCGGTGTTCACCAAGAATAAACTGGGTGCAACCCCCACTCCGTCCGTGATTCCTGATTCCGCAGCCTTCGGCCCAGGCGCGATCGCATGGAGTTTCATCCTTCCCGTTCCAAACAACAATTCCCCGGACGGTCTCAATTATCAGGCCGGCTACGATTCGTTCAGGGATGAACAAACCCGGACGGTTTCGCTTGACGGATCCCTGACGAGCCAGGTGACCCATTCGCATCTCATCAATGCCGGCGTTCAGGTAAATGCGTACCTCATCGACGTCTCAAACGCTCTGAGCCTTCGCAGCAACAACAATATCGAGGGATATCGGGCAAAGCCGTTCGAGGCGGCGTTGTATGTACAGGATAAGATGGAATTCGAAGGTCTCATTGCAAACATGGGACTCCGTCTTGACGTCTGGAGTTCAGGCAGGAAGCACTACACCAACCTCTTCACGCCGTTTCTTGAGCCGGATTCCGTTGGACGTTTTGATCCGCAGGCGGCCCCTCAGGCGGATGCACCGATCATAGGACGGCTTCAGCCGCGGCTCGGAGTCTCGTTTCCTGTTTCTGTTACTACCGTGTTCCATCTCAACTACGGTTCATTCATGCAGCGGCCGTCGTTCCAGTACATTGTCGCAACCCGCATCACCCAGGGAGATAACAGGCCCGTCACCCTCGGAAATGCGCGGCTCCAGCCGGAATACACGAACAGTTACGACGTGGGTGTGATGCAGGGATTCGGCGATGGCTTTACCCTTGACGTCAGCGGGTACTATAAGGACGTCAAGAATCTGCTCCAGCAGGCGAACTTCACCGACGACAGGACAGGTCAGCAGGTGAGTTCCTATTTCAATACCGATTATGCCGACATACGCGGCTTTCGCGTGGCTCTCTCAAAGAGAAGAGGAACGCTGACAGGATCGGTTAACTACCAGTACAGCGTGGCGACAGGGAAGAGCGCGACCGTCACCGGTGCCACACCGCTGTTTAATCAGGATACGTCGGGAGCCGTGACGACAGATCGAACCAACGTACCGGTGCGCGACATTCTGCTCGATTTTGATCGCCCGCATAATCTGATCATAAGCCTGGGATACGCAACCGAATCTGAGGGAGGTCCCGAACTCTTTGGGATGCGCCCCTTCAGCGATCTCACTGTTTCGGCGATTTCCTCGCTCAGGAGCGGTCGTCCGTACACATCCCCATCCAATCTCAAGCTTATCAATGCGAAAAGAACGCCGGCAGAATATAACACCGATCTGAGGATTACGAAGAAAATCCGGAACTTCTTCGGCGTTCCTGCAACATTCTATTTCGAAGCGTTCAACCTGTTCGACAACAGGATTCTGAATTACGATTACCTTTTCCGAAGACCCACGCCGACCAGTCCCAATTATCCTCTGCAATATTACGAGTCATTTCCGGTCGATGACCGTGCGAATGGGATACGCTACTGGTGGGATCAGGGACGGCAGGGTCCGTTCGCGGTCGATCAGTCTTTCCTCATTTACAGCAACGAACCGCGGTCATATAGTTTTGGATTGGTCTTAGAATTCTAGCGCCCATGATTTCCGAAGCCGCTCTGCGCAAAACAACAGTCGTTACTTTCCTGGCAGCGGTTGCCTGGTGCTCCGCATTTGGACAGCGCGATTGGCGCGTCCACGAGCGCGGATTGCTTCACCAATCGGTGTTCAACACGGGCGAGCTGGGACGGGCCTACAATGCGGGCGGAACCGTGCAGCAGGGTATTCCGTCGATGGAGTGGCCTCCCGGTTCGTACATGATCCTCGACCGCACGAACTACCCGGGACAGCACAATTCCTTCGGCAGCGGCATTTGGCTGGCGGGAACCAGGACGGGCGGGAGAGTGTACGCATATTGCGGCGCGGTGTCCGATGGAAGTGGAAATCCGGTGACGGTGATGGGCGTATACAGCACACCTCTCTCCCTGACAAAGACGGAGAATTTCCCGGTTCTCCCAAACGGTAATCTGAATCCCGCCTACAATCCGAATGAAGCGGAAGAGATCATTGTGTCTTCATGGACGACACCGGTTGGGATAACGGTGACACGAACCAGCCGCGCGTGGAGCTACCCCGGATACGACAGCTTTATCATCTATGAGTACGAGTTTGTGAATTCAACCCCTGATACGATTTCCGATCTCTTCGTGACGTTTGCCAACACGTTCGCCCCGTCGATGTTCGGATACCAGAGGAACCACGGTCAGTGGTCGGAGGCGGCATTCCGCGGGCAGCCGCCAAACGGATTGGGCGATCAGTTTTCACGGTTCGATCTCAAACGATGGATGACCTACAATCATGATCGTGCAGGAGTTCCCGATCCGGATTATTTCGATCTCTGGTCCACAGCCGGGAATCGGGGAGGTTTGAACTCTCCACAGGCGGCGGGGCTGGTCATGCTCCACTATGACTACGCTCATCTTTCGAGCAGAAACCAAACGCAGCAAGTGTGGATTCAAGCGACGGACAGTGCCGGCATGTGGGATCAAAACGACAAGGCCAAGCAACCGTACCTCCTTCGGTACGAGAACGGAAATCTCCCGGATACTAAGACCATTCCCTGGATGGATCCTGCCTTGCAGCGAAAGACAGGCATCTTCCAAGGGGCTCCTGATTCTCTGCGTTTTGATACTCAGTTTGAACCGGCATACTGGGACTATTGGAGAGGCCGCACGAAGGGATCGACGAATTTGTCCTGGTGGCAACCCGTGTTTCGCGCCTATGGCTTCTATCCTTATCTTCTACCACCCGGCGAAACAATGAGGTTCTCCGTCGCAGAAGTAGTGGGTTACGGGCCGGGTGTTGCAGGCGACAGGATCTACTCAGATCTGGGCGGGAGCATTCGCGCGGGCGTCGATGCAGGATCGTATTTCAATCCCGTGCCGAGCTGGTACGATACATTGCAATATCAGTACCTTGGAACGAGCCCGTCGATTGGCAGCACCTACCTTCAGACCCATCCATTACCGTGGTACGTCACGCCCGGCGTTGTCTCCATCAGGGATGTTGCAGACAGGGCGATCGAAATGTATAGGGGCGGGCCACTCATGAAATACGATACGCTCCAGTATCAGCCTGAGGTGGCTTCGGCGATTGGTGCGTACAACACGATTCCGATACCGGTTCCCGCACCGGCAATCAGAATCGAGAACACTCAGGCGGCCGCAAACCGGGTGATTTGGGGACCGCAAGTCGAGTCCTTCACAACGCCGCGGCTTCGGGCTCCGTTCAAGCATTACGAGGTCCTGCGCGCCCCGCATCCGCTTGGGCCCTGGACCCTCATTGACAGCGTTTCCCGGCAGGATCCCCGTTATTTTCGGGATTCGGTCTATGTGATCCTGGATCCTGAAAGCAACATCGGTGAGTTTGTCTATTATGCGATCGTTTCCGTTGATTCGCTGGGTGGAAGAAGCGGCGTGACGAACATGACGCAGCATGAAACGCAGGCGCCGGCGGCCCCAACGCTGGGGAAAGTGTACGTTGTTCCCAATCCGCTGATTGTCACAAGCGGTCTCAGCGGTTCCGACCCCGCCGGCGAAGTGACCGATCGAATTCAGTTTATGGGCCTGACAAACAGGTGCACGATCAGGATTTTTTCATATAGCGGACAGCTGGTCAACACGATTGAACACATCG
>DATECW010000013.1:0-4843 GCA_035286705.1 Bacteroidota bacterium | reverse complement strand
TTCTATATTCCCATAAAATTGTCATGACAAATTTCTAGGTATATGAAAACTCTCGGATTACGGTCGCTCACGCCGGAGGTTCTTCGATTCCTTCGCGAAGAGCACAAGATGGCCTTCATTGCAGGACCCCGTCAGGTGGGAAAGACCACGTTTGCCAGGCGTCTCCTTGAAGAGTCGCGTACGGAGATGCTGTATTTCAACTGGGACGTTGCTGAACACCGGAGCCTCCTTGTAAAGCATCCGGGAAATTTTTGGCAGCACCGCGAGGGTGTTGCCGGCAAACCGCGACCACGCATGGTACTCGACGAAATCCACAAATTTCCTCGATGGAAACGGTTCCTCAAAGGCTTGTACGACCAGTATGGTCGGGCCTCGGAGATCATTGTTACCGGCAGCGGTCGGCTGGATGTGTACCAGCGCGGGGGTGATTCACTGTTTGGCCGATACCATCTCTATCATGTTCACCCTTTCACGCTCGGGGAACTCCTCGCCGGTGACCGCAACAGCGTCGTTTCACCTTCGGATTTCTGGACGCATATCCGCTCGGACGCACCGCGACAAGCCGAAGAGATGCTGGGGGATCTGGAGAAGCTGACCGGTTTTCCGGAACCGCTTTTTGCGGGTAGCGAAGCCCGACTGAGGCGATGGCGGCAGGCCCACCGAACGATTGTGCTGAGAGAGGACTTGAGAGATTTAACCCGCATCCGGGACGTCGGAATCATTGAGACTCTGGCGTTGCTTCTCCCGGAACGAGTGGGGTCGCCTGTTTCGGTCAACGCCTTGCGTGAAAACCTTGACGTTAACTTCGCGACTGTCAAAGGCTACCTCGAGATTTTATCCAGGCTTTTCTACATTTTCACAGTGAAGCCGTATGCAGCCCGGCTTGCCCGAACGCTGAGACTCGCAGAGAAGGTTTACCTGTTCGACCCGACCGAGATTCCCGAAGAAGGCGCCCGGTTTGAGAATCTCATTGCGCTGCATTTGCGGAAGCTGGTCGATACATGGACAGAGTATGGATTCGGCGATTTTGAGCTTCGCTACATTCGAGACCGTGAAAAACGGGAAGTGGATTTCCTGATAACGGAGGCGAGGAAGCCGTACGCACTCATTGAGGCAAAGCTTACAGCAGTCGATCTTGACCCAAATCTCAGGTACTTTGCGGAGCGCCTGAAGCCTCTTTACAGCGTCCAGGTGGTCCGGAATGCAACAGGTGTGCGGAGTACCAAGCATATATCTGGTACGTTCCTTGTGCCCGCCCACATTTTTTGTAACCTGATTTGACGCGGCTCGTGTTGACAGTTTCGTAATTCCACTCTTCCATCATTCCATTCTTCCATCATTCCTCAGTAGGCCTCTTTTTTCTCTATTCCCTCAAAATGCGACGCCAGTGGCATAGTTTGCGACGGCAGAGCTAACCTCCGGAACTGCCATTTCAGCAGATTCTGAGAAATTCTAGTTCCCCTGAAGGGATCCAGGTTGCAGTGTTTCGTCAACTCACTTCCACAGGAGGTCGATATGAAACGCTTGCTGATGCTTGCACTAACAATGAGTGCGCCATGCGCTCTGCTCTATGCTCAGACACTCATTCGTGTTCCTCAGGACCAGCCGACGGTTCAGGCGGGGATTAACGCCGCAGTGAACGGCGATACGGTCCTGGTGGCGGAAGGGACATACACAGAAAACATTGTCATCACGAAAAAGATCGTGGTCGGCAGTCTTTACGTTGTTGACGTAAACGACACGTCGCACATTTCAAAAACTATCCTTGACGGGAGTTCTCCCCGGCATCCTGACTCGGCCGCGGTCGTCACCATCGACGGGGCGACGGACACGACGACAATGATTGTGGGATTCACCATCACGGGCGGTACGGGAAACGTGAGAACCGCGGAAGCTTTGGCCTACCGGGTAGGATTGGGAATCGAAGTAGCTGGCGGAGGAGCAACAATCCGTAGGAATATCCTTACGGCAAACAATGTGGTTACATCGCTAAGGCCAGGTGGCGTCATCAGCATCTGGGACCCTGCAGATGTGAACGGGGTTACTTTCGTTGTGGTCGACTCAAACACAATAGCGGACAATTCGTTGACGGGGTATCAAGTTGAGGGCGGCGCCCTGGCGCTCGGTCACAACTGCAGAATCTTCCGAAATCGCATCCTTCGTAATTCCGTCACTGGAACGGTTCTCCTAGGGCTTGGCGCCGCGGCTCAGATCTGGAACGGCACAATCACGTTTGACGAAAACCTCATACGGAACAACTCTGCCTCTCAATGGGGCGGAGCACTCCAGATCAATCAGTACCAGGGTCGTGGCCCGACCGTGACCCTCGTAAACAATATTATCGCTAATAATTCTGCAGGAACACAGGGCGGCGCACTGTGGGTGTCGGATGTGCCGTCCACAATACTCTCTATCAACAACACGATTATCGGCAATACCAGTCCTAACGGATCCGGGCTCTACATGAGGGACACTGCATCCTTCAAGGCGATCAATACGATTCTCTGGAACCCAGGCACTTCAGAGATTACGCTTTCCACGGGAGGAACCGTTACGGCCGCATATTCCAATATTCGCGGCGGTCTTACAGGAACGGGCAACATCAACAGCGACCCGCTGTTCAGCTCCACCCACCCGGACTCTCTTGGCTGGTTTCAATACTACAGTGCCTGCCGGGACGCGGGTGCCGCTTCGGCGACGGTTGGTGGAACTCTCTTGACAGCTCCCACAATAGACTATTATGAGCACCTAAGGGACGGTACTCCGGATATCGGGGCTTTCGAGGCCGGCATCTGGAGCAGCGTAGAAGAAGTTTCCGGTGGCATACCAGCGGATTTCATACTGGAGCAGAACTACCCCAATCCGTTTAATCCCTCGACGGTGATCCGGTTCGCGTTGCCGAAGGAGGCAGATGTACAAATCGATATCTATAACATCCTTGGACAGAAAGTGGAAGATCTCGTGAACGAACGGCTCTCAGCTGGATTCAAGCAGGTCACGTGGACGGCCAATGTCCCTTCGGGTGTGTATCTGTATCGAATCACCGTGTCGGCGGTCGGCGGCCAACGATATGAGCAGGCAAAAAGCATGGTATTCGTGCGATAAAGGAACTGTAGAGCCTCCCGAGAGCGCTGCGGCGTTTGAAGGAGGCTCCTGTGGTTTTCGGGATATGATGTTTGGGAATGCACCGAAGGGAGGTTCCTATGAAGCCTTTGGTATTCTTCTGCGCAATTTTCTTGACTTATTCTCTGCAAGCACAAGAATCGCATCGATCGTTCTCTCAGAATGATCAGCAAAGGCTTGGATTGTACACCGGGAAAAACTGGCAGCAGTGGATAGACACCACGTGGGGACCGGGAATCTCTACTGCGGGAAAACTAGATGTGTTCGACAGCTACTGGAATTTGGTAGACCAAACGTGGGGTGGATTTCCAAATCTCGTCGTCAACTGGGACTCTCTCAGGAATGTCTATCGCCCGATGGTCGAAGCCGGAATCAGCCGCGGCAGATTTTACGGAATTCTGTCTCGATTAGCGAGAGCGTTGAATGAATGGCATGTTGCGATGATAGATTTCGGTATTGACAGTGCGTTGGGTGTGTATTGGAATGACGCAGAATATCCAAATTATCAGTCATACAATTATCAACCCGGAATCCCAATATTCAACACAAGTCCTTTTTGGTTTCGTACGAACTTTGGCGCAGGGGTTACTCTGCTTGATGATAGCTCCTCATTAGTGTACAATGTCATGCCAAATCATCCCCTTAACCTGCAACCTGGCGATCTAATCCTTGGTTACGACGGAATACCATGGAAAGATTTGATCAAAGAGTTATTCGATGCCGAACTGCCAATCCTGAGCGGCGGAGCACTCTTGGGTTCCAATCGATATGTAGAATCTCATGTTGCGATGATGAGCGTCGGGATGAATTGGGGGCTTTTTGATACGATTGATGTCTTCAAATATTCGACACAAACGATTGTTCATTTTCCGACATCTCTTCTGAAGTCAATTTCTCAACCGTATCATATTGCCACCGAACAATTGCCCATAAATGGAGTTCCATTCCCCAATATATCTGCCGGGAAAATGGTGTCCTGGGGTGTTGTCGAAGGAACCACGATCGGGTATATCTATGTGTTGGACTGGAACGGATATCCGGAGGGAGAGACCGGAGTCTTGTTTGGTCAAGCGGTTGATGAGTTGTTGCATACTCACAAAGTTAACGGTTTGATCATTGATTCCAGAACAAATTGGGGTGGATGGCTTGGCAATGCACATCGGGGATTCAAACAACTTTTCAACTTCGATCCGACTTCGAATTTTTCCAGGGCGATTCGAATAAACGACGATCATAATGCGTTTACTCTTGTTCCACCTTGGCCTCAGGCATTTTTTGCCCCCGGCACTTACATTTTTGATCGCCCGATCGCAATACTCACCGGACCGAATTGCGGGAGTGCAGGTGATTGGTGTGCATACCTGTTACGATTTCACCCCATGGCCCGTTTTTTTGGAAAGAGGACGAATGGCGCCTTTACTGCCGGAGGGTGGAATAATGCGATCTATTATAACTCATACCTCCATACTATCAATAATGGAACGATCTATTCGCACTTCAACGACGAAGGATACCTGATGCACAAGAGTTTTCCGATTGATGAAGAAATATGGCTGACTCAGGCGGGGGTTGCCAACGGTGAGGACGATGTCGTCAAACGGGCTGTCGATTGGATCACCTCGACCGCCTATGCCTATGATCCAACAGGAACGTTTTTCGCGGGGCCTGATGGTGATACAGATATGGTACTTCTGAGGGTCAAGGTAAGAAACCCGATCAA
>DATECW010000012.1:0-34963 GCA_035286705.1 Bacteroidota bacterium | reverse complement strand
ATAGCTTCCCTGAATCTGGACCTCGACGTTGGACCGATAGGTCAGTCTGACAATCTCCGCCTGAGCCTCCGCGTCACCCGGAACGCGCTCAAGGAGCTTTTCATACCAGTATCGGCTCAGTTCGAAGGAACGAAGCTGACGATGAGTCCGCGCCAAGCCCCGCAAAACATCGGATGATTCCGGATTTCTCAGATACGCCTGTTCATATTGCTCCAGAGCTCTTCGCGGACTTCCACCCCAGAGATACACCTTGGCGAGTTCGGCCTTATAAAGGCCGGATGTCGGATTCTCCTCGGAAAGGGCGAGCAGAATATCGGCAGCTTGCCGATATCGTTTGCTCCAGCCGAGAATCTGAGCTTTTGTCAGCCGCGCCTCAACATTCGTCGGTTGAAAAAAAAGAACCGAGTCGATCTGAACCATTGCAGAGCTGTACTGCGAATCCCAGGCAAGCAGTCTGCCATACAGTAACCTGGCATCATGGTAAAGCGGAAAGCGGTCAAGAAGTCCCCTGAGGATTATCCGGGCGTCTTCATGGTGGCCGGTTCGCTGCAGCCGCACCGAATGGAAAAAAAGAGAATCCGGATCCTGAGACCCGGCCTTTGGTTGGGCAACTACGACAATTGTAAAAAAGAGACCTGTAAAAAGAAGGAAGGTAGTCCTGGACACAGTCATTTCTTCTTGTAGCGCATAAGAACTGATTTTATCCTTGCGGCAAGCTCATTTGGACTGAACGGCTTTGTGATATAGTCTTCCGCTCCCATCTCCAATCCTTTCAGTACTTCGCTTTCGCTGCTTTGAGCCGTAACGAGGAGAACAGGAATTCCCTTGGTGTCAGGAATGCCCTTCAAGGCCGCGAGAACTTCGAAGCCGGTCATCAGGGGCATCATCACATCGAGGAGAATCATATCCGGAATCAATTCTTTGGATTTTTGAAGCGCCGCTTCTCCGTCTTCGACCGCGACGACACGATATCCGTTGTTTTTCAGCTTGAACTCAATCAACGCGCGAATATGCGGCTGGTCTTCAGCGACAAGAATCAATTCATTCATCTGCTTCGCAGCCTCCGAATTGTCCAAGATGCGAAAACTTCCTGTAAATGCAAACAGCTCATTGCTTTTGCTCCGTTCTTTCGCTATGTTGACGACGAAAATGCTCCCCGGAGAGGTGCAGGAGTGGCTGATCTGGCACGCCTGGAGAGCGTGTGTGCCCGAAAGGGTACCGTGGGTTCGAATCCCACCCTCTCCGCGAGACTGCGCCCCCGGACAAACAGGGGGCTTCGTCTTGCAGGCCAATCGACGAAGCCTGTTTTCCAATTCTCGTCGCCAAGCCTCATCAATACGCTTCTACCCACATGACGGTTCAATCCATCCGAATAGCGCTCATCACCCTTTTGCTCTTCCCATCGGCTCTCTTCGCTCAAAAGGTCCTGGTGGCACAACTGGACGGAACCATCAATCCGGCTGCGGCAGACTTTCTCCGTAGGAGCATTGCGAAGGCTCGCGAGGATGGGGCTGAATGCATCGTTATCACCCTCAACACTCCAGGGGGCCTTCTGAAATCAACAAGGGTGATCGTCAGCGACTTCCTCGAATCGAATGTTCCCGTGATAGTGTACGTGTCTCCCGGGGGATCGCAGGCAGCCTCGGCAGGTGTCTTCATTGCGATGGCCGCCCACGTAGCCGCCATGGCTCCTGCCACCAACATCGGTGCCGCCCACCCCGTATCGCTTGAAGGTCAGCAGGATTCGATCATGAGTGAGAAAGCAACGAATGACGCTGCCGCGTTCATACGGACCATTGCGGAAAAAAGGCACAGAAACCTTGCGTGGGCAGAAGAAGCCGTGCGCAAGAGCCTATCGATCACCGAAACCGAAGCCCTCCAGAAAAACGTTATAGATCTCGTGGCAAAAAACCTGACCGAGCTTCTCGATGCCATCGATGGCAAGACTGTCGAACTCACCACGGGACCGGTTGTTCTCCACACGCGGGGGGCTGAAGTCGAAAGAATTGAAATGGGATGGTCCGAGAAAATCCTGGACATCCTGAGCGATCCAAACATTGCCTATATCCTTTTCATGCTGGGAGTCTACGGACTGCTGTTTGAGCTCTACAATCCCGGATCCATCCTGCCCGGTGTCGTCGGTGTCATAAGTCTCATTCTTGCGTTCTACAGCCTTCATACGCTTCCCATCAACTATGCAGGGCTCGCGCTCATCATTTTTGCCATTATTTTGTTTATTGCCGAAATCAAGGTCACAAGTTACGGGTTGCTCACTGTCAGCGGGGTTATTTCCCTGTTACTTGGGTCGATCATGCTGATCCGATCCGATTCTTCCCTTGAATTCATCGAAATCTCCTGGTCTGCAATCGTCGGCGTTGCCGTGGTGACAGTCCTCTTTTTCCTGTTTGTTCTCGGGTTCGGCCTGAAAGCCCAACGGCTCAGGCCGACGACAGGGAGTGAAGGGATTGTCGGAGAAACAGGGGAAGTCCTGACAGATTTGAATCCGAGCGGATCAGTGCGGGTCCATGGAGAAATCTGGACTGCCGAAAGCACCTCAGGACTCATTGAACGAGGAGCAAAAATACGGGTTATGTCGGTTTACAATCTCACACTACGCGTCGAACGACTTTCATCATGAGGTAACTACTATGTCACCAGCATTTCCTACACTTCTGGTCATTCTCATTGTTTTCGGTCTTATCATTCTGGCGAACGCCATACGCATTCTCCGCGAATACGAGCGCGGTGTGGTGTTCCGGCTGGGCCGGTTGATCGGTGTGAAGGGACCGGGTTTGATTCTTCTTATCCCTTTGATCGATAAGATGGTGAAGGTCAGCCTTCGGACCGTGGTCATGGACGTTCCTCCGCAGGATATCATCACCAAAGACAACGTTTCCCTCAAGGTCAACGCAGTCGTCTATTTCAGAGTTGTCCATCCTGAGAAGGCGATCGTCGAGGTCGAGAACTTCCTTTTTGCGACCTCACAGCTCTCACAAACAACCCTGAGAAGCGTTCTGGGGCAATCGGAGCTGGATGATTTGCTCGCGGAGAGGGAGAAAATCAATCTCCAGCTCGCAAAGATCATCGATCACCAGACCGAACCCTGGGGTATCAAGATTTCAAACGTCGAAGTGAAGCATATCGATCTTCCTCAGGAAATGCAGCGGGCGATGGCAAAACAAGCAGAGGCGGAACGAGAACGCCGATCCAAGATCATCGCGGCCGAGGGTGAATTCCAAGCCTCTCAACGCCTTTCGGACGCGGCTGGAATACTCAGCGAACAACCCAGCGCCCTCACGCTGCGTTATCTGCAAACACTGGCCGAGATAGCGACCGAAAACAATTCCACGACGATCTTCCCCGTTCCCATCGACCTCCTTCGACCGTTCATGGAGGTCGTAAAGCGCGCCAAGAAGAGGAAATGACAATTCTCCTCACCACGCCCTGGCGTTATGCTCGGAAGTCCGTTTCCCCGGGACCTTGATTCTGCCCGCATGGATCCCCTCCTTACCGGACATGATTCCTCCACCGGGATCGTTGCATGTCATCTGCTGAATGATCAGCAAATCCGCGTGTACACCCGTTCCGAATCGTCAGTCCAAACCCGCGACGTCGACTTCTTCCCTTTCTTCTTTCTTTCGCACGGCAAGCTTCTCGACGGCTTTGATCGCAAGTACTGGTTAAAGGAACTCGCCGGAACAAACCACTACCGGTTTCTTGCTGTGTTCTCACGATGGAACGATCTCTGGGAGGCCGTCCGTGTATCCCTGGAACGATTCAACAAGACAACGCCAATCCCATTTTCAAACTATACTGACGGAGACTTCCTTCTCCTGCGACCCGACCCTCTCAATCAATACCTGATGCAATCGGGAGCGACATTGTTCAAAGGAATGGAGTTCGAACACATCCGCCGCCTGCAATTCAGTTTTGCAGCATTCGCCTCGAAGGGATCAGTCAGCGACGCGAGAAAGACCGAGGATAGGATCCTTGCCATTGCATTCACCGACAACACCGGCTGGGAAGAGGTACTCGATGGAAGGAAACTGGGAGAGAAGGAGATTCTGAGCCGGTTCATCGATTTGATCCGTGAACGCGACCCCGATATCCTCGAAGGGCACAATCTCTTTGCCCATGATCTCCCCTATTTGCTGCAACGCTGCGAACTGAATCAGCTTGAGTGCTCGATTGGAAGAGACGAAAGCGAACCAAGACTCCTCACAAGCCGTTCCGCCACTCCCGAATTCGAACGGGATGCCACTCTCTATGAGCTCGCGGGACGACACCTCGTCGACACCCTCCTCCAGGCCGAATACTACGATTTCTCCAAAAGGTCTCTCGAATCGTTCGATCTGGCATCGCTCTCCCTCCATTTCGGGCTCCCCACGGAGAAGGCTTCCTTCCTGAGAGCCCGGGAAACGACCGCGCTCTGGAGCGAGAAGCCACGCGTGGTTCTCGAGGGGCTCGCAATGAATGCGGCCACAATCAGAGCTGTGAGCGATCATCTGTCACCCAGCAGTTTTCACCTCGCCCAAATGGTCCCTCTTTCCTACGGAACCATTGCAAGGACCGGTTCGGCCGTAAAAATTGAGTCTCTCTTGCTCCGTGAATATGTTCGCTTGAAGCACTCTGTTCCACGTCCGGAAGAAGGAGTACAGACGACCGGCGGATACGCCGATATCTTCATGACCGGAGTCTTTCACGACGTGGTCCATGCGGACGTGGAATCACTGTATCCCTCGATCATGCTCAGCAGGTCCATACAGCCGAAATCCGATGAACTTGGAGTGTTCGGCCGGCTGTTACGAGAGCTCGTTCGCATGCGTCTTGACGCCAAGCATCGAATGAAGAAATGCACCGATCGGACGGAACGAGCGCGACTCGATGCCCTTCAAGTATCCTTTAAGATCCTCATCAATTCTTTTTATGGTTATCTGGGATATGCCCGCGGACTTTTCAATGACTATCGGAAGGCAGACGAAGTAACGAAGTCGGGTCAGGAACTTCTTCGCGAAATTGTACATCATATCGAGCTCTATAACGGCCAGGTGGTGGAAGTCGACACTGATGGTGTCTATTTCCTGCCGCCGGACAACGTTGTCGGAAAAGACCAGGAAGATGGCCTTGTCGCAAGAATCTCCCAAACGCTGCCGGAAGGAATCAACCTGGTGACGGCGGGACGATTCAAGAAGATGATGAGTTACAAGAAGAAGAATTACGCCATTCTTGACGAGAAGGAAGGTCTGATCATCAAAGGAAGCTCCCTTACCTCTCGGAGCATGGAACCTTTCCTTCGCCGTTTTCTCCGGCTGGCAATCGGAAGCCTCCTTGAAGAGAAGATCGATGCCCTTCACACACTGTACGGTACTCTCCGTACCGACATTCTTCATCACCGTTGGGATGTTTCAAGCTTCGGCAGAACGGAAATCATCCATGATCCGTTTTCGGTCTACGACCGGGAAATTGGAGAAGGAAAGAGAAATCCCGCGGCGGTTTACGAAGTGGCGCGACTTGCCGGCCTCCATCCGAAGCCGGGTGATCGCATCTCGTATTACGTAACCGGGACAACTGGCAGCGTGAAGGTGTCAGAGCACTGCAAGCTGGTCGAAGAATGGGACCCGAACTTTCCCGACGAAAACACGGCATATTATTTGGGCAGGCTGGAGGAAGCGGCTCTTAAGTTCGAGACCTTCTTTACTCCCGAGCATTTCCGGGCTGTCTTTTCAAGCGACGATCTGTTCGGATTCGATTCAAAAGGAATTACGATTATCTCGGCTAGGGTCCCTCCAGCATTGGAACAGGCACCTCCCCCCGAAGAAAACCGGGGTGAATTCAGAATCTGGCTTGACGAAAGCTGAGAAAACACCCCCTTGCTTTTTTCTGGGGCGAGTTGTATACTTCCGGTGCAATTCACCGCACCGTTTTTGTTTCATCAAGAAGTTGTTTTGGCAGTACCAACCTCAGGGTGTGTGGACGAAAGGTCTGTGAGGTTTGCCCAAGGGCCGAGTACCAAGCTGAACAATGAGGTGTCGAAGGCGGCACCTTTCTTTGAGAGACAAAAGAACCGGTGTACATGTTCAACAAATAAGGGAAGTATCCTTATGGAACAGGGTACCGTAAAATGGTTCAACAACGCCAAGGGTTACGGCTTCATCAAGCGCAGCACCGGTGAAGACGTATTCGTGCACTATAAGTCGATTGCCGGCGATGGGTACAAGACCCTGAACGAAGGCGACAATGTGCAATTCGAAGTTGAACAAGGTCCCAAGGGCTTGCAGGCCGTGAAGGTCTCAAAAGTCTAAGTTCTTGGCTCTCAAGAAAAGAGAATCCCGCTCGTGCCTTTCGAGCGGGATTCTTTTTGAACTCACCAGCCGGGTTTGCTATGCAGTCTGACGTTCCGACCATGATCGGACGTACTTGACAATATCGATCGTCGACGCGCCAGGCGTAAAAATCTCTCCAACTCCCGTTCTTTTCAGTTCTTCGATGTCTTTTTCCGGAATGATCCCGCCGCCGAATAACAGCACATCCTCCAGCCCCTTTTCTTTCATCAGTTTCAGGATCTTCGGAAAAATCGTCATATGCGCACCGCTCAGGAGGCTGATGCCAATAACATCGACATCTTCCTGCAGCGCAGCTTCAACGATCATCTCCGGTGTTTTCCGCAGCCCGGTGTAAATGACCTCCATCCCGGCATCCCGCAAGGCTGCTGCAACAACCTTTGCGCCCCGGTCATGTCCATCAAGCCCGGCCTTCGCAACAAGTACTCGTATCGTTGATGCCATGGCAACTCCTTTGAGATTGCAGTACCCGCTTCTTTTTCAGTGATCGACCAATTGATCGATGGGTTCTCCCGCGAAGGCCGAAAAACTGACCAGAAAACGGCTAAGCGGAAAACCTACGACATTGTAGAAACACCCGCGCACTTCTTCCACGAATACCGCACCATAATCGTCCTGAATCCCGTATGCCCCTGCCTTGTCCAGCGGCGACCCCGATGCAACATACGCCGCCACTTCGTCTTTGGTAATTTCCCTGAACCGGACCTTCGTATTCACCACATCCGACATGGAACGACCTGATGCTGCATCGACAAGCGCAAGACCCGTGAACACCGAATGCCACTTCCTGCTCAAGGAGGCCAGCATCTTCCTTGCTTCCTGCTTGCTTTTCGGCTTTCCGAGAACACGTTTGCCCAGCACGACAATCGTGTCCGCGCCGACCACGATCCCCTGCTTCGTTCGCCCGGCCACGTCACGCGCTTTTTCGAGAGCAAGGCGACGAACATTGTGCGCGGGTGATTCATGGGGAAAAAAGCGTTCAACCACGGAACTCGGTCGCACAACGAATCTAAAGCCGATTTGTTTCAACAGCAACTGCCTTCGAGGCGATCGTGAAGCCAGAATCAGAGACGGTTGTCTTGACTTTGTTTTCATTACATTCGGGAGTACACAAAAAAAGCGACATTGTTCATATCGCTTGGGAATTACGCGGTCACCGACGATGGATCAACGAAACATTGCTTTGATACTGCCCCATGTCCTTTTTGCAGCGGAGGTCAACCCGGTAGAAAACACCGTGGTCATTTTCGCGGTTTCAAGAACCATCCCTTGTCCGTCAACAGCCCGAATCTCGTACTCCAGTACTCGATCGGCAGTCTTGAAGATTCCGGCATCTTCGATTTGGTACACCGAACTGCTCACACCTTTTGCCGAGACGTCGGCAATCTTCTCCGCCGGACCCATTCCCCCGGACCGATATTCCCGTCTATAGACTTCAAACCTGAGCGTTGACGATTCGTCTGAAGTTTCCCAACGGATAGTGATGCCCGAACTTGCGACTCTCGACGGGGAACCAGGTTTGAACACACCTGCCTCGGAAAAAAGCGGGACAACGGTCAGAAGAGTGACGAGAATGGAGGCAATTCGCTTGACCATACTATGAGCAAGATAGAATTTCGGAAATTGACTATCAAGTACTTTCTTAGGGCTCAAACCGGCACCCATTCCGACAATTCACAGTGATCAAGCATCGCTAATTTTCGACGATATGGCCCCCCGGCCCTATGGATTCCTTCTTGATTCGAACTCGTTGATTCTGTAATTTTGGCACTTCAAAACAAAGTGGGAGGTTTGATGAAACCCTGGATTCAATGGACATTGCGCATCGGAGGAGGATTGGTCGCCGCTCTCATCCTCATTGTCATCGGCGTCGTTGTCTATGTAAATTCTTCCTGGAAACGGGTTTACGAAAGACCCGTGACAGAAATGAAGGCCTCAAGCGATCCCGCAGCAATCGCAAGAGGGGAATATCTCTTCAAGAACGGACTTACGTGCTGGGAATGCCACAGTCCTGCTCCCGATTCGCGAATCCCGCCCACGGGCGGTCGCGCATTCGATATGCGTGAGGTCGGGCCCGGGTTCGGGATCTTCTATTCGCGCAACATCACTCCCGACTCGGAAACAGGAATTGGCGCGTGGACCGACGGCCAGATCGTCCGTGCACTTCGGGAGGGCCTTCGTCCTGACGGCACGGTTCTGTTCCCCGTGATGCCGGTTGAAGCGATGAGGGGCCTCTCGGACGAAGATGCGTTGGCCATCGTGGCGTACTTGCGAACCCTCAAACCGGTCCGGACTGAACCAAACGAGTCCCAGCCGTCGTTCATGGCCAAAGCACTGTTCGCCTTTGGCGTCCTTAAGCCGGCGGAACACATCGCGGCCCCGATTCCCTCTCCATCAAGAGGAATCACCGTTGAATACGGGAAATACCTTGCCAACCATGCCGTCAATTGCATCGAGTGTCATACCCCGCGCAACCTCGAGGACGGTTCGTTCTATCGCGACAGTATTTTCGCCGGAAACCATCAGATTCGGCCAGACGGATGTCGGCGCAGATGTGGAAGCTTACGCCCGAAACATTCGTCCCGATCCTGAGACAGGAATTGGCGAGTGGACCGAAGAACAGTTCTTCGACGCCGTTCGCGCCGGGATGAGACCCGACGGAACAGTGCTTGTGACTCATATGCCCTATTCTTACTACGGGCTTCTCGAAGAGGACGATATCAAAGCAATCTATGTGTATTTGAAGTCGTTGGAGCCGATGAAACGGACGACCCCTCCTCCGATCTACTCGGCACGATATAGAGATGGTAAGGGTACTGAACATGGTAAAGTGATTTTCAAGAGTTCCTGTGTGATCTGCCACGGAGAGGAGGGGAAGGGGGCTGCCCCAACGAATGCGGTCCTTGCTGAACTCGCCTCCTCCATCAACGATCAACAGCTGAAAGAGTTCATCAGCGGCGGCAATGTGGGGCTCAGAATGCCGGCTTTCGGAAAGACACTTTCGTCCGAACAACTTGATGATGTGATCGCCTACATTCGAACCCTGCCACGCCCATAGGGCTGTGATTGCCTCTTACGATGCCTCACTGACGCCCGGTGAGGCATCTTCTTATTTCCGGCAACAGGAGAACTCCGTGAACATACTGCATGCTACGATCGATCACCTTCACCTCCTCATTCCCCTTTTCGATGCCTACAGGCAATTCTACGAGCAGAAGCCCGATCTTGCCGGGGCCTCATTATTTCTGGGCGAGCGACTGACAAAAAAGGACTCTGTCATCTTTCTTGCCACGGACAATTCGGGGGCACCTCTCGGCTTCGTTCAATTGTACCCATCATTTTCCTCCGTCTCGATGAAACGGCTTTGGATTCTCAACGATCTCTTCGTAACGAGGCCTGCCCGCCGCTCGTGTGTGGCTCAGGCACTCTTGAAGCGATCAGAGGAGTTTGCCAGGGAAACCAAATCGAAGGGACTCATGTTGGAAACGGGAGTGAACAACACGCCGGCAAAGAAGCTCTATGAACAATCAGGCTGGAAAAAAGATAGGGAATTCGACCGGTATTTTCTTACTCTCATTTGAAAGGGAACTTATGGAGGACCTTCGATATCCGATTGGACCGTTTCAACCCAAATCCCCCCTCACCGAGAGCGAGAGAAAACAATTGATTCGCCAGATTGCAGAGACCCCCTCTCTCCTGCGCAAGGCAATCGCGAATCTCGACGACGCCAAACTCGACACGCCCTATCGGCCCGGCGGATGGACGGTGCGACAGGTCGTGCACCATCTTCCGGACAGTCATCTCAATTCCTATGTCCGTTTCAAGCTTGCTCTGACCGAACACGAACCCACCATCAGACCTTACGAACAGCAACAGTGGGCAGAGATGCCTGAGGCGAAAAATGCTCCTGTGGATATTTCACTCGACTTGCTCGAAACGCTGCACCGACGCTGGGTGATTGTTTTGGAACATCTCTCACCCGCGGACTTTGCGCGCACTCTCCTTCATCCCGAAAGCGGCACAATGAACCTCGACCGGCTCCTGCAGTTGTACGCCTGGCATGGCCGGCATCATGTTGCCCACATTACTGAATTGAGGAAAAGGAATGGGTGGTAGGACCAACACGTGAGCATTGAGAATTGAGAGTTGAATATTGGAAATTGATTCTTGATCAGCGCAAGAAACAATACTCAACGTTCAATGCTCAACGTCCAATGTCGCATGTTTGAGAATCAGATCTGAGAGCTCCGAGACGAGGAGCCCCCCCACCACAAGTGCCCCTCCGATGACACCCTGAGGGCCGATGATCTCACCTCTGAATGAATAAGCAAACACCGCAGCAAACACCGGTTCGACGGAAAAAATAATCGCCGCTCTTGTTGGCGTGGTATCTTTCTGATACCTCGTCTGGATTGTGAGAGTGTACAGGGTGGCGAGCAAAGCGAGGTACGAGAGGGCCGCTATGAAGCCCTGAGTCAGATTGATTGTCAGCTCCTCGAACAGCAAGGAAACCGCCAGGGCCCCGACGGCTGTCACGGCAAACTGCATGAACGCCATGTGCTTTGCCTCCCCTTCACGCGAATAGACATCGAGGAGAACGATATAAAGCCCGAAGATCGCCGCGCAGATGAGGGTCAATCCGTCTCCAAGATTGAACTCGGACCCGGAAGGAGAAGTCAGGAAATACAACCCTAATGTCACCAGGATAACGCCCATGACGTTGCCCGCTTTGGGCAGCTTGCGTTCAATGGCGATCTGGAACAAGGGTGTGAAGACGACAAGGAGGCCGGTAATAAATCCCGATTTTGACGCAGTCGTGTATTTCAGTCCCGTTGTCTGTGCGAGGAAACCCAGGAATAGGAGGACCCCGATGATCAGTCCGCCACGGAAGGATTCCTTTGACATCGAGGGAAGCCGCTTCGCAACGAAGGGGAGAAAAAGAAGCGTGGCAATGATGAACCGGATTGCCACAAAAAGGAACGGCGGGGAATCCTCAAGGCCGAGTTTGACAACAACGAACGTCCCTCCCCAAATAACGGTACAAGAAAGGAGAAACAGCTCAGCTCGCGTCCTGATCTTCATTTGTTTTCCTGAGAAGGAACGACAGAGGGGCAGCAGTCCCCAAAACCATCAAGGCATGTTGGCAGGCGGATAGGCAGAAAAGAGGTGTCCCCACTGGGATTCTCGCAGCCACCGTTTGAACGTGCGCTTGTCCTTGAGCGGCCACCGATAATAGTCATGATAGAATTCGGAGCCAAAAATGAAAAAGTTCACAACGGGCGTTCGAAAGAAGAAATTCTGAAGCCGTTTCAGCGGGCTGAACCAAAGCAGATTGCCTACAAGGCTTGCGCCGTTGTCACCCACTGCAAAATGCCAGTTGACGTTGTCGATGTTCTCCCCCACTACCTGAATTGAACGCGGATCGCCGCAGCCCAATCCCCGCTGGTGTGCGAGGTTGATGTACTTGATGTCCATGGGATTGAATCCCATCATTTTTGCCGCCACGGCATCGATCGCAACCTGATCGGCACTTGCGAGAATAATATTCTTTTCCTCGGGGAACATCGTTCGAGGGCCAGGTCCGTTGCCCGCAGTCGTTCCATCCATGACTGCGAAAATACCCGCATGGATTTCCTTTTGAATTGCCAGAAGATCGACCAGCGTTTCGTGAATCCAGGAATGGGTGTAGTGGCGATACGTGTTGAGGAGGCCCCCAAACGCATTCTTCATCGCTCCGGTGGTTGTTGTGTAGATATGGCATTTGACCGTGGGCAGATGAACGATGTTCTTTCCGTGGAAGAAATCAGGAATGCGGATGCCATCGGGATAGATCTGGTCCAGAACGAGAAGTGGAGTTCTGGGCTTGAAGACGTTCCACGTCATGTCCTCTGGTTTGAAGTTGAATCGGACGGGAATCTTGTATCTCTCAAAGAGTGGAACGTACTTATTCAGGTCTTCTCCCTTGAACGCATCCGTGACGACAGTCTGATTCTGGACACACACAAGATCCTTCAATCCCGCCTTCTGCAACCCGAGGATTGTCCCTTGAAGCTGCCAGGGAGTGGTATTCGCTCCCGGGAACGGAAAGTGCCACGAAATATTGTCTTTGAGGATGGTCGTGGAGTTCTGATTCAGCTCGTTCCGCACGCCGGCCAGATCCATCGCCCTCTGAATATCGTCGAGCACTGTTTTGGGACTTGTGGCGACAACCGCGACCTTCGGCTCGCTGTGTGGCAAACCTTCAATACGCGTCGCAGACCTTGGTACAGGAAGTATCATAGACTGTTTAGAACCATGTTTTGATATCGTTGAAGTAGATAATAAGGACACATGCCGCAAACCAGGCGCCGACATTCACAATCATGATTGGATCGGAAAGAAGGAGGACCGCAGGATTGTCCTCGATTTTTTTTCGCCTCAAAACAAAAAGATACCGAAAAATGCCGAATAAGACAAAGACGGTTGTAAAGATCAGGTTCTCGGTCTTGAACATTGCCACCGTTCGTTCCGCAACCGTATAGAGCGCATACGAAATAGCCATTCCCGCGGCCGTCACGGTGATGATCTGATCGATGAATGCGATGTCGTACTCACGCAACACGGGCCGCTCCGAGAAATCATTCGTCGCCCGAAGGAGCATAAGTTCTCCGCGTCGTTTCGAAATCGCCAGAAACAAAGAGACGAACAATGTGCAGAGAACAAGCCAGTGGGAGACTTCGACGTCGATTGCGAAAGCCCCCCCCAGGACCCGGAGCATGAAACCGGCCGCAATAACAAACACATCGACAAGAATCACTTGCTTGAGCCCGAAGGAATACGCCAGATTCAGAACGGCATACATCGCAACGATGAATTGAAACTGACGGTTGAGCAAGCTGGCAAGCAGGCCGGTAACGACCAACAAGAGCAGGGCAAAGGCAATACCCTTCCCCACTGAGATAGTTCCCGCGGCGATGGGACGTTCCCGTTTGATGGGGTGAAGGCTGTCCGCCTGCCGATCCGCAATGTCGTTCAGGACATAGATGGAGCTCGAGAGCAGACAAAACACGAAGAAAGCGAATACTTCGGTCTGGACAAACTCTCTCTGAAACAGATGTTGGGAAAAAATCAGGGGAGCGAACAGGAACATGTTCTTGATCCACTGCTGGGGACGGGCAAGTTTGATGTACGATTTCACCGTTCGTTCATCCCGCAGCTAGAACACAGCCTGTTCTTCATACATGCCGTACACTTCCGCCAGAGTGCCGCACATCTCCCCCAGCGTGACATAGTTTCGAGTACACTCAAGCAGGAGCGGCATGAGGTTCTTGTTATCGATTGCCGTGGTTTTTAATGCTTTCAGGGAAGATTCCACGGACCTCGCGTTGCGGCTTTGACGAACTTCCGCCAATCGCTTCCGTTGTCGCACTTCGACTTCCGGGGAAATCTCCAAAATGGGGATTTCGATCTTCTCTAGATCTTCCACGAAATCATTGACCCCGACGATAATCTTTTCCTTTCGGTCAAGTTCCTGCTGATAGCGATAGGCGGCTTCGGCAATGTCACGCTGGAAGAATCCCGCTTCGATTGCAGGTATCACTCCTCCCAGTGCATCGATCTTGTCGAAGTACTGTTCCGCCTCATCTTCCATTTTCGTTGTAAGAGACTCGATGAAATAACTCCCTGCGAGAGGATCAATGGTATTCGAGACCCCAGTTTCAAACGCCAGAATTTGCTGGGTCCTGAGGGCAATTTTCGCCGCCTTTTCGGAAGGAAGGGCCAGAGTCTCATCCATGGAATTCGTGTGAAGCGACTGCGTACCGCCCAACACTCCGGCCAGCGCCTCATAAGCGGTTCTTACAATGTTGTTCTCCGGCTGCTGCGCTGTGAGAGAACAGCCTGCCGTTTGGGTGTGGAACCGCAGCATCCAGGACTTCGGGTTCTTTGCCCCGTACTTTGTGCGAAGGCGTTTTGCCCATATCCTGCGGGCAGCGCGGAACTTCGCTATCTCCTCGAAGAAGTCGATGTGGGAATTGAAGAAGAAGGATATGCGAGGCACAAACTCATCGATATCCAGGCCCCGCGCCAGGCCGGCCTCGACATACGCAAACCCGTCGGCAAGGGTGAACGCAAGTTCCTGAACGGCCGTTGAACCGGCTTCCCGAATGTGGTAGCCGCTCACGGAGATCGGATTCCACTGCGGGACATCCTTTCCCATGAATTCGAACATGTCGACAATGAGCTTCATGGACGGTGCCGGGGGATAAATCCATTCCTTCTGAGCGATATACTCCTTCAAAATATCAGTTTGAATCGTTCCGCGGAGCTTCTTGAAGTCGACTCCCTGCTTCCCGGCGGCGGCAAGATAGAAGCACATCATCATGATTGCCGGGGCGTTGATCGTCATGCTGGTCGAGATGGCCCCGAGGTCAATGCCCTTGAAGAGGATTTCCATGTCGGCAAGAGAGCACACCGAAACACCGCAGATCCCCACTTCTCCTTCCGATTGAGGTTCATCGGCATCTCTCCCCATCAGCGTGGGAAGATCAAAAGCAACGGAGAGACCGGTCTGGCCATGTTCAAGGAGGTAATGATACCTCTCGTTCGTATCTTCGGGCGTACCAAAGCCGGCAAATTGCCGCATGGTCCACAATTTCCCCCGATACATCGTTGAATGGATCCCGCGCGTATACGGAAATTCTCCGGGATAACCGATGTCCCTGAGAAAATCCATATGCGCCAGATCCTCGGGGCCATACAGCATGTTGATCGGCTCGTCGCTGAGGGTCGTGAATTTCACCTCGCGCTGGGGGCCGTTGGAACGAGTCCGCTCCTCCCACTTCGATCGTTCTCTGTTCATTCCGGAAGAATCATGCTTCATTGATTGGCTCTCCTCTTTCTTATTCACGTTCTGCCAAAGCGCCTGTCGAGTTCCTCAATGGAAATCTTTACGACAACCGGACGGCCGTGGGGACATACGTACGGCATGGAAGTTAGGAACAACTGGTCAATTAAGCTAATCATTTCATGGGTCTTGAGCCTGTCGCCGGCTTTGATCGCCGCTTTGCAGGCAAATGACTTTGCGAGATTATCGCGAGCATCTATTGTGGACTGATGTTCATTGTTCCTGAATTCATCAAGCACGTCTTCCAGAATTTTTCGCTCGTTGCCCACGCGGACATCGGCCGGAATTCCGTCAATGACAACCGTGTTCTTGCCAAATGGCTTCAGAACGAAACCGAGCGCCGCCAGATGCGGAAGAAGGTCCTGCATGAGCATGTAGTCATCCGGCGGAAGAGCAATGGTCTGGGGAAAAAGAAGCTGCTGTGACGAAGGAAGATTATTTTCGAAATTCGCCAGTGCCTTCTCATAGAGTATCCGCTCGTGTGCAACGTGCTGGTCGACAATCATGAGTCCCGTCTTCACCTGCGAGAGGATGTACTTGTTATGGATTTGCCAAATCGCCCTTCCCTCCCCCGCACCCTCCGCCGCCGGAGTTCCCGCCTGCTCCTGCTGAATGATCCTTTCTGCGGGCGGCTGAAAGATCGGCGTGAAGCGGCTGCCGTCGGTCGCCGGCCGGGCTTTTCGAAACAGTTCTTCGACATCCGTCTGACCCGGGATTGCCATGGTTTCGGCCGACCACCCCCCTTCGCGTTGTACGGCCGGATTCCCGCTGAATCTCAGCCTGGAATCCGGTCCGGCCGTTCCGATCCCGCCTTCGACCGTCATCATCGGAACGAGATCATGGTGGGCAAGGGTCTGCCTGATCACAGACAACACAAAACGATACACCTGCGATTCGTTCCCGAATTTCACCTCCATTTTCGACGGATGGACGTTGACGTCAACCGTTCGCGGATCGACCGTCAGATTGAGCACGAAAAACGGAAAGGTCCCTTTGATCAGCAGGTGTTCGTAGGCCTGGAATACCGCATGATTGATTGCCCTGTTGACGATATACCTTCGGTTGAGATAAAGAAACTGATCGATGCGGCTTTTTCTGGCAAAATCGGGCTTACCGATGAAACCCTGGAGACTGAGAAAATCGGTTTTTTCGTCAACCTTCAACAGCTGCCCGAACTGCTTCACGCCGAGAACATCCTTGAGCCGATCCTCGATAAATTTCGGCCGAAGATCGAGAATCGTCTCGTCGTCGCTGACGTATTTCCACGCAACCTCAGGATAAGCCAGCGCCATCCTCGTAACCACATCGGTCACGTTCTTGCGCTCCGTCTGCTGCGATTTGAGGAAATTTCTCCTGGCCGGGGTGTTATAGAAGAGGTTCTTCACACTGAGAACGGTGCCCTGTTCGCAGGCAACCGCGCCGTGCTCCTTCACTTCATCCCCTTCAACGCGTACAAGCGTCCCCACATCCTGCTGTGCGGTGCGTGTTTTCATTTCAACCTGGGCAACCGCCCCCATTGAAGCAAGCGCTTCTCCCCGAAATCCCAGCGTGCGAATGTTTTCGAGATCTTCCGCCGTCGCAATCTTGCTTGTCGCGTGCCGGCGAAAGGCAAGGAGAGCATCTTCGGCCGACATCCCCTCGCCGTCGTCAATGACCTGAAGGAGGAGCTTCCCTGCGTCTTTGATCATGACGGAAATGGACGTTGCACCCGCATCAAGTGAATTTTCGATAAGTTCCTTCACTGCCGATGCCGGGCGCTGAACAACCTCCCCGGCCGCAATCTTGTTGGCAATGTCACTCTTCAGTATGTGGATTTTGGAGCCCATTCGTCAGCGAAATGCTCCGCTCAGATACAAGTAGACATAGACAATGATCAGAAAAAGCGCAGCCCACAAGAATACGGGGCGCCGCTTTCTTTGATGAGACCTTCGCTCCGCTTCCATTTTGTGTTTGAACTTTTCGCCCGGATCCTTTTCAGGACTGTAGTACCGCGGCTGATATTCGAATTTCCGATGTTGCGGTCGTTTCAAGAGCATTGGTCAACGCCTCGTTGCCCCTATCCCGGGGAGGTCGGACAGGATGAGCCTTCCATTGGTGATCTCCACGCCTCTGAATGGATCATTCGTCGTCAGAAGGGCACCGTCGAGATCGGCATAATCGATCAGGGAAGACAGCTGGGCCGCAGCCGAGATTGCCACAGAGCTCTCAACCATGCAGCCGACCATAATCTTCAACCCGCAAGCCCTCGCTGTATGAACCATCTTCATGGCCTCACGGAGGCCGGTGCATTTCATCAGCTTGATATTGATCCCGTGAAAACTGTCTTCAAGGCCGGGCACGTCGCTGAGGCGTATGGAATTCTCATCTGCGATCAGCGGAATCCCAACCCTCTCCTTCAACCAGGCGCCCGCCGCGAGATCCTGAGCGGGCATCGGCTGCTCGACGAACTCGACGCCTTCCTGCTCCAGCCATTTGATCCTTTCAAGGGCAAGTTCCTTCGTCTTCCATCCCTCATTGGCATCGACCCGGAGAGTTTTTTTTGTCACCTTTCGAATCGCCTTCATGATGTCGGCGTCGTTGCTTCCGCCCAGTTTGATCTTAAGAATAGGGAATTCTTCCGCCTCACTGACTTTCTGTTCAATAACGTCGGGTGTATCGATCCCAATCGTGAAGGAAGTCACAAGGGTTTTGTGTTTGTCAAGCCCCCAGTACCGGTACAGGGGCAGTCCGATTTTCTTTCCAATCCAGTCGTGCAGGGCGATATCCACCGCAGCTTTGGCAGCCGTGTTTCCCTCTTTCACCGAATCAACGTATGCAAGAATAGAATCAAGCCGAAACGGGTCCTCAAATCGGGAGAGGTCAAGCTGCGAGAGAAATTGTTGTGCAGTCTCTTCATCTTCGCCGTAGCGCCGGGACGGCGCGGCCTCGCCGTATCCAACAATCCCTTCGTGTTCCAGCTCCACGAGGACAATCGGCTGGATGTCACGTGAGCTCCGGGAAATGGTGAAGGTGTGTTTGAGCTTCAAATTAAAGGGGCGAGTCGTGAGTTTCATGATAATGGCGTTTGTGCTAATTCGGGAATCCCGCTTCCGCGGAACAGCGCTTCCACAAACGCCTGTCGGTCAAACGGTTGAAGATCTTCAATGCCTTCTCCGACGCCGATATATTTCACGGGAGTTTGAAGTTCATTGCTGATTGCAAGGATGATTCCCCCTTTTGCGGTTCCATCGAGTTTGGTGAGAACAATTCCGGTCACTCCGGCTGCCTCGCCGAACTGCCTCGCCTGCTGAATGCCATTCTGACCCGTGCTTGCATCCAGGACGAGCAGAACTTCATGCGGCGCACCTTGGAGACACTTGCCGAGAACCCGGTGGATCTTACGAAGTTCTTCCATGAGACTGGTTTTTGTGTGAAGTCTTCCGGCCGTATCAATGAGGACAACATCGGCCTTCTGGGCCATGGCTGACGTCAGCGTGTCGAAAGCAACAGAAGCAGGATCCGCTCCCGGCACCTGCTGAATCACTTTCACCCCCGCCCGCTCGGCCCAAATCTCAAGCTGCTCGTTCGCCGCAGCGCGAAATGTATCCGCTGCTCCGATAATGACCTTCTTCCCCGTTTCACGAAACTGATAGGCGAGTTTACCCACTGTCGTGGTTTTTCCCGCTCCATTTACTCCCACCGTCATGACCACGAATGGCCCCGGCGTTTCAGGAAGACGCACAACGGCAGAATCCCCATCGACATTCCCCCGAAGCATCGCTGAAACCTCGCTGCGAAGAAGCGTCCCAAGCTCTTCCACGGTTTCATATTTTTTCTCCCTCACCACTCTCCTGATGTCACTGATCAGTTTTTCCGTCGTCGCAGCGCCCACGTCGCCGACAAGGAGAGCGTCTTCGAGGGCTTGAAGCAACTCATCGTCTATAGTACTTTTTGCGATGACCAGCCGGCGGACGGAGCCAAAGATGGATTCCCTCGTTTTTGCCAAACCTTCTGCAAGTCTGTCGAACACGCGGGCCGTCGCCATTTTCTATTGTTCCTTGGCCACCAGGCGGCCGATAAAGAGCCGCTGGGCATAGACCGCAAGAGAAAAAGTCATTAAGAAGACACTCAACCATAGCGAAAATGTCCGTGCCGGTTCGAGCGAGTCGATCAGCATTGTCGAAAAGAAAAGGTACAGTGCAATTGAACTCACTGCGAACTTGCCGGGCCAATTCGATTGGGTCACGATATTCTTCTTTTTCTTGATGTAGATGCCGCCGGCCAGTATGAATCCGTCCCGCACAAGGACAACAACGATATACCATATCGGGATGTCGCCCAGGGCGACAAGGAACACTCCGAGAAAACCGACTGCGATCTTGTCAGCGAGAGGATCGACGATTTTCCCCATCTCGGAAACCTGATGAAACCTCCGTGCAAGATACCCGTCGAGAAAATCCGTCAGAACGGCAACCACGAGAACGCCGGCTGCCCACAGCCGGTGATTCTCGAAACTTCCAAACAGGCAGTACGCCAGAGGAATCAGGAAAAGCACACGGGCAATACTAATGCCATTGGAAATCGTCCAAATGCGGTCAGTCATCACATGTCGTGCGCGTCTTTCGTGGTCTCTTTGTCCACGTGGATGGGGTACTTTCCGCTGAAGCAGGCCGTGCAATAGTTGCGGCCTCCCTCATGGGGGGCTGCTTCGAGCAGCTTCTCAAGAGAAAGATACGCGATCGTATCGACTCCCAGGTCCTCGCGAATTTTCTCGAGATCGCCGTCAAGCCGGTTTGCGATCAGTTCTGATCGGCTGGGAAAATCCATGCCGTAGTAGCACGGATGTTTGATTGGGGGAGATGTGACACGAAAATGGATGGCTTTCGGTTCCGCTTCTCTGATCAGCTTCACGAGCTGTTTGGCGGTCGTACCTCTGACAATGGAGTCATCCACGACAACGACCGTTCGATCCTTGAGGACTCCTTTGACGGTGTTGAACTTTGTCTTGACCTTGAATTCCCTGCTGTTCTGATCAGGTTGAATGAACGTACGCCCCACATAGTGACTCCGGATGAGGCCGATTTCGAGTTTCGCGTTCACACCCGCTTTTTCGCTCTGCGTAACAAAACCCAAGGTCGCGGTGTTGCTCGAATCAGGGACGCTGATCACAACGATCTTTCCATCGTCACCGGGTTTCACAGGAAACTCTTCCGCCAACAGTTTTCCCAGCTTCCTTCTCACCTTGTCCACATTTTCGCCGAAGATCTTGCTGTCGGGACGGGAGAAATAGACATACTCGAAGATGCAGTGGTGCGGCTGGTTTGGCTTTCGTGAGGTCCAGAGAGATCGGGTTCTGCCCGATTCGACCGCTTTCTCGTCGATCACCAGAATCTCGCCTGGAGCTACATCGCGCACGTACTCAGCACCGATGATATCAAAAGCACATGTTTCCGAGGCAACAACAAACGCCTTGCCCAATCTTCCAAGAGCCAGGGGGCGAACGCCGTGAGGATCACGTGCCGCGATAAGACAATCATCGGTCAACACGACGAGAGAATAAGCCCCCTCGACCATGTCCAGCGCATCTTTCATTTGGAGAACCTGGTCTGTGTGGCGGCTTTTGGCGGCAAGGTGAAGAATGATTTCGCTATCCGACGTGGATTGGAAAATCGTTCCTTCGTCCTGCAGCCGCTGTCGCTGCGTTTGGAAGTTTGTCAGATTTCCGTTATGGCCGAGGGCAAGGTTCCCCCCTTTGTAATTGACAGTGAAAGGTTGGATATTCGCCTTGTTGTCGGCCGAACCAGTGGTGGAGTACCGGTTGTGGCCGATGGCAGCATTTCCACGCAGGACTGTTTTGAGGATTTTCTCGTCCCGGAAGATCTCTGTCACAAGTCCGATCCCCCGGTAAGCATTGAAGTGGAATCGTTTCTTCTCGGGAAGGAACTCGCTCGTGACGATGCCGGATGCTTCCTGTCCGCGATGTTGGAGGGCATGGAGACCGTAGTACGTCATGACGGCAGCTTCCGCGTGACCGTAGATACCGAAAATACCGCAATGGCAGCGCGGTTTTCCTTCCATATGGCCCAGCGAGTTCACGTCACAAGGTACGAAAAAAATGTCGGCCAAACAAGGAGGGATCCTGCACGTCGGCTTTCGTGCAACCCATCAAACAAGAAAACTCGGAGAGGACTTATGATGCGGGAGTTTGATTCCAGATCGTTCGTATCTCCTGAACCAGACGATCGCACTCTTCGGCGGGAATCGTGTAGGGAGGGAGAAGTCGGAGAACAGTTGTATTCGTACAATTCACGAGAAAGCCGCGGTTCTGCAGTTCATCGACAAGAGGTTGACCTTCTCCGTGGAGATCAACCCCCATCATGCAGCCAAATCCACGCACTTCGCGAATGCGATTGGGAAACTCGGTGGAAAGGGTCTGGAACAGCTTTCTGAGGTGCTCTCCGCGTTCCCCCGCACTCTTCATTAATCCACGGTCCACTATCTCGTTCAACACGGCCACCCCCGCCGCACACGCAACCGGATTTCCGCCGAACGTGGTGCCATGAACGCCATACGTGAAAACGTCCGAGACCTTTTCGGTCCCAAGAAATGCCCCCAACGGCAATCCGCCCCCCAGGGCTTTCGCAACGACCACGATATCCGGACGAATGGCGAAGTGCTCATAGCCGAAAAACCTGCCCGTTCGCCCGATCCCTGACTGGATTTCGTCTGCTATCACAAGAAAATCGTGTTGTTTCCGGAGAGCATCCAGCTCTTTGGCAAAGCCGGGAGTTACGACATTGATGCCACCCTCCCCCTGGATGAACTCGAGAAAAACGCCAATCGTATTCGGACCAACGTTTGCGCGGAGATCCTGGACATCGTTAAACCGGATGTGACGAATGTTAGGCAAGAAGGGATCATATCCTTCCCGATATTTTGCGCGTTCAGTCAAAGACAGCGCGCCCATTGTTCGGCCGTGAAAGGAGTTTGACAGGCCAAAGAGATCCGTTTTTCCTTTTGCCTTGCCCCATTTCCTTGCCAGCTTCAGAGCTCCCTCGATCGCCTCCGTTCCGCTGTTTGTAAGAAAGAGCCTCTTCAAGCCACTGACCGCAAGGAGTTTTTCCGCCAGCAATATCTGAGGTTCCTGGACGAAGAAATTCGACAGATGGCTATACAGATCGATCTGACGCCTGATCGCTTCATTGAGAGCCGGGTGACGATATCCCAACGCGTTGACCGCCAGGCCGCCGAAAAAGTCAACATAGCGTTTTCCTTGTCGGTCGAAAAGAAAGCAGCCGTCTCCGCGAACGATGTCGAGGCTCAGGCGTTTGTAGGTGCGAAAGAAGTATTCTTGTTCTTTCTGTATCAGTGAGTCAGGCATGAAGACTCCCTTTGGGCATCAAACGAACCATCTTGAGAAGAAATCGGACTTTTTTCCGAAGATCGGCAATTGTGCCGTCATTGCGAATCAGGATGTCTGCCTTGTCCCGCTTCCGCCTGTTGTTCCACTGCGACGCTATTCTCCGCCGGACTTCGGGTGCCGAGAGGCCGTCCCGTTTGCGGATGCGACGGATCGTTCTCTTATGCACCGCGTCCACGACAACAACCAGATCGAGGAACCTATCGACGCGGGCTTCATAGATGAGCGCGGCCTCGACGACGACAACCCGCTGTCCCACCTTTGCAAGGATGCGGATCCTCCGTTGGATCTCCCGCAGCACATGCGGGTGGACAATCGCATCAACCGCGCGTTGGACTCTTCTGTGTCCGAACAATCGCGAGGCAACATAGGGCCGGTTCAAACGTCCCTGCGCGTCATAGGCCTGCGGTCCGAGTACTGCTATGATTTTTTTCCGTACGGGGGGATGGGAATCGGTTATCTCTTTTGCAATCTCGTCAGCTGAAATAACGGGGATACCGTGCTGTTTCAGGATTCGGCATACCGTCGATTTTCCGCTTCCGATGCCTCCTGTGACCCCGATTCGGAGGATATGATTGGGGGAGCCGGCCACGGCGATCTCGCTACTTGGCAATAGCGACTGATCTGAATTCGCGAATGACGGTCACTTTGATCTGGCCAGGATACTCCATTTCCTCCTGAATCTTCTTGGCGATGTCGTGAGACAGTTGATCTGCTTTTGCATCGTCCAACGCCTCGTGACTGACGATCACCCGCACTTCCCTCCCGGCCTGGATCGCATAGGTGGTCAGGACTCCGTTGAACGATCGGGCAACGTGCTCGAGTTTTTCGAGTCTCTTAACGTATCCCTCGACTGATTCACGACGCGCACCGGGTCTCGCGCCGCTTATCGCATCCGCTGCCTGGACCAATGCCGCAATGGGATGCTCCATAGGAATGTCGTCATGGTGCGAACCAACCGCGTTGCAGACGATGCTGTTCTCGCTGAATTTCTTGCAGAGATCGAATCCTATGAGGGCATGCGGGCCCTCGATGCTCTTGTCGACAGTTTTCCCGATGTCGTGCATCAGTCCGGCACGCTTTGCAAGCATTGAATCGATGTGAAGTTCGGAAGCCATAACCCCCATGAGATATGCGACCTCGATGCTATGCTGCAGCAGGTTCTGGCCATAACTTGACCGGTACTTCATTTTTCCAATGTGCTTGCATATTTCGGCATGCGCGCTGTGCAAGCCGATTTCCAGAAGGGTATTTTCTCCGAGTCGGAGCACTTCCTCGTCCAATTCCTTCTTGACCTTCTCAACCACTTCCTCGATTCGCGCAGGGTGGATCCGCCCATCGGCGATAAGTCGTTCGAGCGATACGCGCGCCACTTCCCGTCTGAACGGATCGAATCCGGAAAGGATCACCGCCTCCGGCGTATCATCAACGATCACATCGACTCCGGTCGCGGCCTCAAACGCCCGAATGTTGCGTCCCTCACGGCCGATGATCCTCCCTTTCATTTCATCGCTTTCGAGGTTCAGAACGCTGACAGTGCTTTCAACCGTATGATCCGCTGCCGTGCGCTGAATAGCCTGAATGATGATCTTCTGCGCCTCTTTCTTCGCCTCTTCCTTTGTGCGATCGCGGATGTCCTTCAGCATCTGGGCAGCTTCGGTTTTCGCCGTTTCGATGAGGTTTTCCATCAGGTTCTTCTTCGCCTCATCTCTTGAAATACCAGAGATACGTTCCAGCCGGGCGTTTTGTTCATCAAGCAACCGCTGAAGCTCCTGTTCACGTTCGTCCTGACGCCGCCGACGTTCCCCAAGCTCGCGCTCTGTCGTCTGCAACGTTGATTCCTTCTTATTCAGAAGGTCGAGCTTCCGATCGACGTTTTCTTCACGATTCTCGAGTTGCTTTTCAAATGCCTGGAGCTTGTTGCGTCTGCTTTGTGCCTCCGCCTCGGAGTCCTTTTTCTTTTTGTACCATTCGTCCTTGACTTCCATCAACTTCTCGCGTTTCAAGGTGGTTGCATCGCGTTCGGCTTCTTCAATGATTCTTTTCGCACGTCCTTCCGCGCTGGTCATCTTGCTCCGGCTGTTCCGTACATTGAGATACCATCCGCCGAAAAACGCGAGCCCGGCGATCAGTACAACCATCGGTATCAGAAGATACAGTTCCATACACTCTCCTTCGTCCGTTGCCCTGGAACAAAAAAAACCGCACCGTCAGCTTACAATCAATTGTATTTGAAGAACCTCTTTTCAAACACAGTGGGTGCCCGCCTAAGCATTTTACACTTCCACGACCCGCTCGTCCGAAAGATCGGAGTCGTCGCTGGGACATTCCGAGATTATCGGAATAGTGGCATGCGCTCCACGCTTATGAGTCAAGCTCCCTATTAAAGTTACTTGTAAGGTTCTTTAATAGTTTTGATTGCGGCTAACGGTGCGGTAGACTTGATGCCATAGGTCTCCGCCCTATGGAAAAGAACATTCCAACCAGCGTATGATTACGCGGTCTCGCCCAGTGATTCCAGGCAATTGTCCAGGTAGTTATTCAGTTTGACGATCTCGGTCTCTAAATGCATAACTGCTTGCTGGTTTTGCTCCCGCTCCTTCATGAGGTCCTCAGTGATATTCAGAGCAGAGAGGACCGCAACGGTCAGAGGCGGCTGCTCGGGGATCTTGTCGTGAATTTGTGTCAACATCGAATCGACATACGTGGCAATCCGCTTCGTGAGATCCTCGTTTTCTCCCCTGAGGGGATACTCTGAGCCGAATATCTTGACTTTGATGCTCTTACCGTTCATACGATGCTGAATAATGTTTCACCTTGTCTTGGAATGTGCTCTAAGCCGAATCAAAACGAGATCAGCGGAAGCTACAACCGCGAGTTGATCTTGGTGATAAGTTCCCTGATCTTTTGTACAAATGCCTCCTTTTCTTCATGGGTGAACATGCTTGTCCCGTTCGACTGATGTTGCTGCAGTTCCCGCTCTGTTCCCTGAAGTTTCTTCATCATGTGTTGTTCTCTCCCCTCAAGCTCTTCCACTCGCCGGCGTAGCGATTCGTTTTCGTTCTTCAAGCGGAGCAGGATATCTGACAATTGTCTGGCCTTCTGCCAGAGTTTCTGGAGAGAAGACTCAAGCTGGTCTTTCTCTCCCCCATTCGTCACTTCAAATTCCGCATGTGACTCTGGCAAGACCGGACTCCTTTGTCGTATGGTCAGGACCGAAGCGCCGCTCCGCATCGACTTTTGACGAAGTCGACGATCCGGGTTATGACCGCATTGGCTTCTTGATCGGTCAGGGTGTGATCTGTTGGCTGAAGTTCCAGCGCGTACGCCAGGCTCTTCTTGCCCGCCCCTGCTTGCTCCCCGACGTACACATCAAAGAGGCTCAGATTCCTCAGCATGCTTCCACCCGACTCCCTGATCGCTCGCTCAATATCAACCTGTGGAACATTCTGGCCGACCACAAATGCCAAGTCGCGTGTAACGCTTGGAAATCTCGGAAGCTGGGAGAACCTTGCTTTCCTTTCCCAACGATTCTGCAACATGTCAACATTGAGCTCACAGAGATAAACTTCCCGGTCAATTTCAAATGTTGCAGCGATTTGCTTCTTTAACGTCCCAAGAAAACCTGCGTAAGTGCCTTGAATTTCAACATGAATGTTATCGACACTTAAAGGTTTGCCGTTATCATAGTAAATTAAGCGATATTTGTCAAGAAAAAACTTGGAGAGAAACGACTCAACTTCGCCTTTCATATCGAAAAAGTCATAAGAACGGGAAGCAGAACTGTAATGCTGTGGCGAATACGCACCCGAAAGGATGAGAAGGAGATGTCGCTCCTCCCTATATCCCTCGAGTGTATCCGGACTGGCCGTCCCCGTTCGGCGATAGACTTTGCCGAATTCGAACATCCGCACACTCGGTTGTCCGTGATTGAAGTTGTCTTGGAGAACGTCCAATGCTCCCGGGATCAGACTCGGGCGGAGCATTTGCATATCAACGCTGACGGGATTGAGTACTTCAACCGGCGGTTCGCCTGCCAAAAGGGCATGCGCTTTGTTCTGAAGGCTGTTCGTAACGATCTCGTTGAATCCGGCACCCACGAGTATCTCCCGCATCGCGTCCTCAATATCCTCCTCCCCGGGCACAGAAACGAGATTGACCCTCGCATCCGTTTGTGTCTCGATATTGTTATATCCGAACATCCTTGCTACTTCTTCGATCAGATCAATTTCCTCAACCAGGTCGTTTCGATAACCAGGAATCGTGGCTGCGATTGTGCCCGCTTTGAGTGCCCGTGTCCGGATTCCGAGTCGTTTCAAGAACGAAACAATCTTCGCCACACTGAGATTTGTCCCGAGCACGGCATTAGTCCTTGCAACTCTCAGTGCAATCGAGCGCGGTTTCTTTTTCTTTGGATAAATGTCAATCGCCCCCTTCAATACCTCCGCTCCGGCAAGTTCCTGAAACAGCTCTGCCGCTCGGTTCGCCGCAACCAACGTCATGTCAATGTCGACACTCCGTTCGAATCTCTGCGACGCCTCGGTGGATAGTCCGAGATTCTTCGATGTTCGGCGGATATTTGCAGGATCAAAGCAAGCGCTTTCAAGCAGGACATTCTTCGTCATGGCGGTGATCTCAGAATTCCCGCCGCCCATGACTCCTGCTATAGCCACCGATCGTTTGCCGTCACAAATCATCAAGGTGTTGGAATCGAGAATTCTCTCTTTGCCGTCAAGCGTGACAAAGCGTTCTTGCTCATTGGCGCATTTGACAACGATCTCATGTCCTTCCAGCAAGTCATAGTCGAAAGCATGGAGCGGCTGGCCCGTTTCAAGCATGACAAAATTCGTAATATCGACGATGTTGTTGATAGGCCGAACGCCCACGGCCGTCAGAAGGTCCTGCATCCAGAGAGGAGAGGGCTGAATCGTAACGTTCTTGAGGATTCTTGCAACATAACGGGGACATTTCGCGCTATCGCGAACATGAACCGATGCCTGTTGTGCCGCCGGATCTTTCGATTCCTTTGGCTTCGGAGAAAAGGGTTTCAGCGATTTGCCGGTCAGGGCGCTGATTTCGCGGGCCACCCCCTTATGACTCATCCAATCGCCGCGGTTCGCCGTAATCTCAATGTCATAGACGATGTCGTTCCTTCGAAGGTACTTCGCCAACGGAGTTCCGACGTGTGCAGATGTCCCGAGAACTTTGATCCCATCTTTGTCGTCTCCCAGATCGAGTTCATACTCGGAGCATATCATGCCACTCGATTCCACGCCGCGAATCTTGATCTGCTGAAGAACAAACGGTTCGCCGTTCGGGTCATGTTGATTCTTGGGAACGGTCGCACCGACGAGTCCAACAGCGACTTTCTGTCCTGCCGCCACATTCGGAGCGCCGCAGACAATCTGGAGGACTTCCCCGCCCGTATTCACACGACACACCGTCAGCCTGTCGGCATTTGGGTGACGTTGGCATTCAAGAACTTCGCCGACCAGGAATCCGTCGTATGCTTTGCCCAGTTCCTCAAATCGCTCGACTTCAAGGCCGAGCATCGAAAGCCCTTCGGCAAGCTGCTGCGGCTTCAGCCCGATGTCGATAGAGCGCTTGAGCCAGTTGTGTGAGATTCGCATAGGGGTCAGAACTGTTTCAGGAAACGAAGATCATTTTCGAAGTAAAGCCGGATATCATCAATACCGTATCGCAACAGGGCCATTCGTTCGATGCCCATCCCGAATGCGTAGCCAGTGCTGACCTCAGGATCATAGCCGACATTCTTCAGAACGTGCGGATGAACCATGCCTGATCCAAGGATCTCGAGCCAGCCGTTGTACTTGCAGATCGGACACCCTTTTTGCCCGCAAACAAAGCAGGAAATGTACATGTCTGCGCTGGGTTCTGTAAATGGAAAGAACGTCGGACGGAACTTGTATTGGACGGAACTTCCATAATATTGCTTCGCGAACGCAACGAGTGTGCCCTTCAATTCACTCATCGTGACATTTTTGTCAACGTACAGCCCCTCAAGCTGATGAAATATTACATGGCTTCTGGCACTGACGGCTTCGTTGCGGTACACCCGTCCCGGCATAATGACGCGAACCGGCGGCGGTTGATTTTCCATCACGCGAATCTGAACCGGTGAAGTATGCGTGCGAAGGAGAATGTTCTTCGACACGAAGAAGGTGTCCTGCATGTCGCGGGCAGGATGCTGTGGGGGGAAATTCAGCGCAGTGAAATTATGATAGTCGTCTTCAATATCGGGTCCTGCCGCGATGGTGAAACCCATCCTCGCAAAAATGCGTTTCAATTCCTCCATCGTCTGAGTGATGGGGTGTTTTGTACCGGCGGGCCTGACTCTCCCGGGGAGTGAAATGTCAGCGACGCTCGAAGCAGGTGTCTCCTGCCCGGCGAGGTGGGCTTGTTGCTTTTCGAATTCCCCCTGAACAAAGGACCGAAACTCATTGAGGGCCTTGCCTGCCGCCGGCTTGTCTTCCGTTGCGATACCCCGGAGCTCATCGAAGAGCTGGGCCAGGATCCCCTTGCGACCGAGATATTTAACGCGAAACGCCTCCAGATCCCCCCTGGATTTGGCGGCGCTCAATTCGGCCGAAAGAACTTCTCTCAGATGGTGGATTTTTTCGAGCATGGAAGAAGGCCCCAGAAAATCAAATCTTTCCACCGGACCACGCCGTAGTTAGGGCATTTCAGGTCCGATGGAAAGATGAGAATCAGGCGGCAACGAACTTGACGACTTCGGCAAATGCCTGTGGATGGTGAACCGCCAGGTCCGCCAGGACTTTTCGATTAATGAGCACTTGTTTCTTCTCCATCCCCGTGATCAACCGCGAATACGTAGTGCCGTTCATTCGGGCAGCGGCGTTGATCCGTGTGATCCACAGTCCCCGATATTCACGCTTCTTCGTCTTGCGATGACGATAGGCGTGGCTGAGGGCCTTGTCGACGTGATGCTTGGCAACAGTATAGACTTTGCTACGGCCGCCCCAATAGCCCTTTGCCTGTTGAAGAACTTTCTTTCTCCTGCGATGGGCTGCAACTTTGTTTTGTGAACGTGGCATGGCTTCTTCTTCCCTTTTTCTTTTAAGCTAACAAAAATCGTCTGACCTTGTACGCTTCTGACTTGTGGACGAGTCCTGGCTTTCGCAAGTGCCGTTTGCGCTTTTTGGTTTTGGACGTCAGGATATGCCGCCGCAACGATTTATGGCGCTTGATCTTACCGGACGCGGTTACTTTGAAATGTTTCATTGCGCTGCGTCGGCTCTTCATTTTAGGCATGACTGGCTGCTCCCTTGTCAATCTTAGGTTGTTTTTCTTTCTCGGGATTTTTCTTTTTCGTCTTATCAGCGACGTAGTAGGCGATCATTTGCCTGCCTTCCATTTTCGGCAACGCCTCCACTTTCGCTATGTCCGAAATACTCTCTGTAAACCGTTCCAGAAGTTCGGCCCCCAGCTGTTTGTATGCAATTTCGCGTCCCTTGAATACGACCGTCGCTTTGACTTTGTCTCCCTCTTCAAGAAATGCGCGCGCATGACGCACTTTGAAATCGAAATCATGGGTGTCGGTGTTGGGGTGAAACCGGATTTCCTTCACCTGCGTGACGTGCTGATGCTTCTTCTGCAATTTTTCTTTTTTCGCCAGCTCGTATTTATACTTGCCGAAGTCCATAATCTTGCACACTGGAGGATCGGCATTTGGGACGATTTCGATCAGGTCTGATCCCATGTCTGCAGCTGCGCGGATCGCTTCCGGTGTACCCATGAGTCCCAACTGCTGGCCGTCCCGGCCGATGACCCGGACGCGGGGCGCCCTGATTTCTGTGTTGATGCGAGCGCGTTGTTGTTTGATAGGCGTGTTCTCCTACAGAGTGAGTGATTTCCGACGGATCCCTTCGAGGGCTTTCGACAGGAACTCTTCCCGTTTCATTGGCCCAAGGTCCCCTTTTTTGTGTTGGCGAACCGACACTGTTCCGTTCGCAGCTTCCTTCTCCCCCACCACAAGCATATAAGGGACTTTTTTCGTTTCCCAATCGCGAATCTTGTAGCCGATCTTCTCATTCCTGTCATCGAGTTCAACACGAAGACCCGCCAGGCGATACTCGTGAAACACCGACTCCGCATACAAACGATGACTGTCCGTGATGGGGAGTAGGACAGCATGGACCGGGGAGAGCCAGAGCGGAAATTCCCCGGCGTAGTGCTCTATCATGATTCCGATAAACCGCTCCAACGAACCGAAGGGCGCCCTGTGAATAACCACGGGACGATGTTTTTGCCCGTCGCTGCCGACATATTCCAGATTGAAGCGTTCCGGCATCACATAGTCCACTTGCACAGTCCCCAGCTGCCAGGTTCGCCCCAGTACATCACGAACCATGAAATCGATCTTCGGGCCGTAGAATGCCGCTTCTCCAATCCCCACGAAATGATCGAGGTTGGTCTCTTTGGCCACTGCCGCGATATCCTGCTCAGCCAGTATCCACAACGCATCCTCACCGCCGAACTTCTCCTTGTTCTTCGGATCGCGGAAGGAGAGACGCGTGCGGAAGTCCGAGAATCCAAGTGTTTGAAAAACGTGTTGGATGAGTTTGATGACCTCCACCAACTCGCCGCGTAATTGGTCCTGCCGCACAAACATGTGCGCATCGTCGACGGTGAACGATCGCACCCGTATCAGGCCGTTGAGTTCGCCCGATTGCTCATACCGATAAACCGTTCCAAATTCGGCCAGCCGAATGGGCAGGTCACGATAGCTGCGAGGTCGTGCAGCGTAAATCTGAAAATGGTGCGGGCAATTCATCGGCTTGAGAAGATACTGCTCATCCTCCACCGTCAGCGGATCGAACTGGCTCTCCTTGTAATAGGGATAATGCCCGCTGGTCTTGTACAGTTCGATATTGCCAATGTGAGGCGTGACAACAGGATCATAGCCCCGCTTTTTCTGTTCTTCCCGGAGAAACTGTTCAAGTGTCTCCCTGATGATGGTCCCTTTGGGCAACCACAGAGGAAGACCGCCTCCGACTTTCGGGGTGAGAAGAAAAAGCTCCAGTTCCTGGCCGAGCTTTCTATGGTCCCGCCTCTTTGCTTCCTCAAGCCTGAACAGATGTTCATCGAGTTCCTTCTTCACCGGGAATGTTACCCCGTACACCCGTTGAAGCATCTTGTTCTTTTCGTTCCCTCTCCAATATGCTCCCGCAACACTCAACAGCTTGATTGCCTTGATCCTTCCCGTCGCCGGAATATGCGGGCCATAACAGAGGTCCGTAAAATTTCCCTGGTGATAGAAAGTAATCGTTTCCCCTTTCAATTCCTCCAGAAGCTCAAGTTTGTAGGGATCCTTCTTTTTCTTGAAATATTCAACTGCATCTTCCCATTTCTTTTCCTCGCGGCGATATGGGACATTTCTCTCCGCCAGGGTGACCATGAGCGCCTCAATCTTCTCGAGGTCCTCACCGGTCAGGGCGTGATCACCGAGATCAATATCGTAGTAGAAACCCGCTTCAATGGGCGGACCAATCCCGAATTTTGTCCCAGGAAACAACGACTCGATCGCTTCCGCCATCAAATGAGCTGAGCTGTGCCAGAATGCGTATTTTCCTCCGTCGTCGGCCCATTTAAGGATCTTGATTGTGGCATCTGTGGAAATCGAACGCCCGAGATCCCACACTTCTCCGTTGACTTCAACGGCCAGGGCCTCCTTCGCAAGACCACCGCTAATGCTCTGGGCAATCTCGAGGCCCGTAACACCCTGGTTGAAGCTCTTTTTTGAGCCGTCGGGGAATGTAACAAGGATATTCTTCATCGCTTAGGACAAAAAAAATCGGAGCATTCTCCGATTTCACAACAACAATCGACAGTGGGCCCTATAGGACTCGAACCTATGACCTCTACCATGTCAAGGTAGCGCTCTAGCCAACTGAGCTAAGAGCCCCCTCTTTGATTCGGAGTGACAGTATACCCAAATTTTGAAGGAGAATCAAGGAATCCGGCGACCGATTCAGCCTTTCTCTCCGTCTTCCCCTTTTGAAGTCAGTTTTTTCCAAAGCTCATCAACCTCTTTTTTAGATTTCTTCCGAGCATAGCGCTCGTGGAGTTCGGTGAGCTTTTTTTCCGAAAGACGGTCAAGATCTTCATCGTCCCGGTCCCGCTTCAGGAGCATTTCGAACGCCCCGAGGTCATCCCTGCTCATTGATCGGGAGTAATAGCGGAGTTCCTGAATCATTTTCTGTTGTTCGGGGCGAGTCATCGTGGATTCTCAGTGCCGGGATGGGAGTTTCCGCCACAAATGGACCGCCTATTGGGGGGAACCCGGGCATTGTGCCGAGGGCGGGACTTGAACCCGCACGGGGATTGCTCCCCACAGGATTTTAAGTCCTGTGCGTCTGCCAGTTTCGCCACCCCGGCGTTGACAAATGCGAACTTCGGAATGTAGAATGAGGAATTGGGATATTCCGCACTTCGAACTCCACATTCCACATTTGTTTGAGGCGCCGGGCGGATTCGAACCGCCGCATAAAGGTTTTGCAGACCTCTCCCTTACCACTTGGGTACGGCGCCAGCTATTTCTTCTCTTTCAATATCTCTCTCAGTTCCTCTCTGCCTCGTCCACTCTTCAGGTGTTTCTCTCGTTTCTTGGCACTTTCTTCATCCGAGTATTCCTCTAAATGCACCAAAATGAATGGTCGTCTTCTTCGTGTAGAATGTGTCCTCCCCGTATTGTGCTCGTGAAATCTCCGGTCGAAGTCGTTCGTATAGCCCGTATAGTGCTTCCCATCCTTGAGACTTCGCAATACGTACACCCAGAACATTCATCCCCCTTACCACTCCTGCCCGCCGAAGGCGGGTGCGGTACGGCGCCATAAAAATGAAAAGTGGGAAAATGAAACAACCGGAGATGAGAGGTCAAAAATAGATTGACAGAAGCAACTTTCACATTTTCACATTTTCGCACTTTCCATTTACAACAAACCCCATCGCCTTGCCGGCAACGGGGCCAGAGCGGGAAACGGGACTCGAACCCGCGACATCAACCTTGGCAAGGTTGCGCTCTACCAACTGAGCTATTCCCGCACGATTTCCGTCATAAATATATCAAGAAATCCGCCACTTCGCAAGCTTTCAGTAGTATCCAACCTGAAGAAAAGGATTGACCACGAGCGCACAAAGAAGGCACGGAGGACACGAAGAATGAAGAAATGCACCTCTCGTGTCTTATGTTACTGTTTGAGCAACTCGAGAAGCAGTGCACCGACATGAGAGTTCTGCTGAATGCCTGCGAAGCGAGCCGACCCCGGGCCAAGCGCGAACAGTGGAACCATTGCTGCCGTATGCCCTCCCGTTGTGAATTTCCCGGTGACCGTTCCGGACTCCAGGGATCCGCCGACAAGAGAATAGCCGCCAGTCTCATGGTCGGCAGTAACAATGACAAGTGTCCGTTTGTCTCGATTGGCAAAATCGACGATCTCACCAATTGCGTCATCGAAGTCGGCCATTTCGACCATAGCCTGATCGGACTTATGGTCATGGCTCGCCCAATCGATTTGAGAACCTTCAATCATCAGAACAAATCCCGAATCCGACCGTGAAAGCGACTTAAGAGCTGACGCGGTCATTTCTCTCAACGACGGCTTCCTCGCCTGGGCAGAGTCAACCTGGTTTTCCGCAAACAGTCCGAGGACCTTATGGGGTACATTGAGATTCAAAGTGTGGAATTGTGCTTCGTTCGAAACATATGCATAGCCCCTTTTCTCCATTACGTCGATCAGGTTTCTTCGGTCTTTTCGTCTTCCTCCCAAGCTTTCAGGGAGAAACCATCCCCAACCTCCGCCCAAGAACACATCCGTGGACCCTTGCGATATCTGATCTGCTATTTCGAGTTCCATTCTGCGAAAAGGAACATGTGCGACAAAACATGCCGGCGTGGCGTGAGTGATACTGCAGGAGGCCACAACGCCTGTCTTCTTGCCTCTTTTCTTGGCCCGTTCAAAGACATTTTCCACGGCCACGGTGTCGGGACCGACCCCAATCGCGCCATTATATGTTTTCACTCCAGCAGCCAGCGCTGTCGCACCAGCGGCCGAATCCGTGATGTAATCTTTTCCCGCTGCATGAGTCAGAAGCAATCCCAACGTTTTAAATTTATCAAGTGCCAGAGCGCCTTTCAGCGTGCGACCCGCAGTCACCTGGCTGACTCCCATTCCGTCGCCGATCATGATAATAATGTTGCGCGGGACGCCTTTTGTTTGCGCAAAGAGGATCCCTGTTTGAAACAAGAGTATTAGAATCAGTCCGCGTGTTCTCATTGTGTCTTCTTCCCGGGGCGAT
>DATECW010000011.1:0-4593 GCA_035286705.1 Bacteroidota bacterium | reverse complement strand
CGGAAAGCGCCGATCATTATGTGCTCGGGCTGGAAGGCAATATCCTCCCGGCGCTCTCGACGAGTTTTCAAACCTACTACAAATACTACGGATCGCTTGTTACCTACAACCGCGACAAGATCGATTCGCAGGATCCGGACTATGTGAACAGCAAGGGGCAATCGTACGGATTCGAAGCGCTCCTTCGATACGGGATCCCGCTTGTTGACCTCTACGGCGCCTATACCCTGGGATGGACTGAGATCGATGCACATGGATTCAAATATCCTCCGCGATACGATCGCCGGCACACGTTGAATCTTCTTGCGAACCTTCACGTCAGCTCCCAGGTTGATGTGACCCTGCGCTGGGAGGTTGGCTCGGGTTTTCCCTTCACTCAAACGGTTGGATATTACGACCGCCTCCAAATGGAAAACATATTCTCGGGAAAGTATGTGGGAGAGTCCGGCAAACCGTATTCGCTGCTTGGCGATAAAAACGGCAGCCGCTTGCCGGCATATCACCGGCTGGATGGCAGCCTCACCTACAGGTTTACGTACGAAGGTTTCAGAGGAACCGCGGGATTTCACGTCCTGAATGTCTATGACAGAAAGAATCTCTTCTATTTTGACAGAACGACGGGTAAGCGAACGAACATGCTGGCATTCTTCCCTTCCGCGACGTTGACGGTGGAATTCTGATGAACAAGCGTCTGACATTGGCCTTTGTTCTTCTCTTCCTTTTCGGCAGCTGCGACAGCAGTTTCGATCCCCGAGGCCCCTTCCTCGACCGGCTGGTTGTGTACGGTGTCCTTACGCCGACGAATCAGACACACTATGTCCGTATTTTTTCGACATATAATCCCCCGGGACTGAATCCCCTGGACAATACCTCGAGCAACCAGATTTCGAGCGCTGTCGTTTCGCTTGCTTTTGACACGTCGACTTTTGCCCTGCGTGATACGGTAGTGCCGCGGGATGATCCCGGCCGATATACCGACAGCGTCAAGGCGTTCGTCGCTTCTCCCTTGTCGATTGTTCGCGGGAGAACCTATTCCCTGACTGTCAATTCTCCCGTCTATGGGATCCTCACTGCGTCGACGAGGGTTCCCGGAACCGGTGTGATGGATATCGACATTGACAGCAGATATGCGCTTACTACGCCCAGCGAAGCACGTGCCGATATTTCGATCTTTGTCGCTCCTTCGCCGTCAACGGAAGGACATGCGGTGCGCGTGTTTGTTGAGTATGAGCTGCCGGTGGCCAATCCCGGAGTTATTCTGACTGAGGAGATTCCTCTCGAAATCACCAATTATCAGGATTGCACTCACTTCGATGCGGAATATCCCCACGTTCGAAGGAGAGAACTTGTCGGTGGGAGGGAGCTCTGGACGTTCCGGCTCGAGAACTACCGCCGGGCGCTCATCAGGATTCTCAAGATTCACGAAGGAGTCGTGATCGACTTCAGGCGTGTGTACGTTGAGCTGGTTCAAGCGGATGAACATCTCTACAAGTACTACAGTCTCGTGAACGGATTTCAGGACCAGTTTACGATCCGCGTCGATCAACCCAATTACACAAATATCAACGGAGGACTGGGATTATTTGGATCCTTCGCTTCCGATACGACGATTATCTCGTCCACGCTTGCGCCAAACTTTCCAAATCTTACATGTACTGACCCAGACTGATTCTCCCAACCTTGAATCCTTTTTCCTTTTTCTCCAAAAGATCGTTGAAACCATCCTGGTCGTATTCTCCGCAGGGAATCGTGTGGCGCATCCTCTTCGGAAAGAGCAATCGGATTATCGGAGAATCCCGCGACCACGGGAAAAAGAAGGTCACATTTTTCTGCCTCGATGCAAGCACGGGTATCCCCCTCTGGGAAGGTCGAAGCACGAACGATCCCTGGTGGGTGGGGATTGAAGCCGTTCACGAGGATGTGGTCCTGACGCACGGTTATGAACAGCCCGACATGCCGGGACATCGCGGGATTGAAGCATGGAAGCTGGAAACGGGGGAGGAGCTTTGGCGCAACGGGGACGTGACCTATTGGTTTTCCTACGGAGAGCGGGTGTACGGATATCGTACATTGTTTGAGCGGAGGGTGGGGTACGCCCTTGATTTGCGATCTGGAACTGTTGTGGAGACATATGAGAAAGGTATCGAAGAGCTGTTCGCCGTGCGGCAGCTTGCTGTGCAGGATGCCCGGGAGGATCATATTCTGTTTCCTGAGCTCATGGAGGAGGGAAGAGTGCCCGGTGATCTTCAATCCTGGCTTGTCCGGGAGACACGGAATAAGGAAATCGTGGGAGGGATTGAGTATTTGTTTGTGGATCCGTACCTCATTGTCAACTACCATATCAAGGCATCACATTCAACTCCGGAATCATTGAAATTGGACAATCATCTCGCGATTATTGATGTGCGGGAAGGAGCCAGGGTTTTTGCCGACATTCTCTCGAGAGAAGGATCGGCACCCGTTCCCGATTCCTTTTTTGTGAGGGAAGGATCGCTGTACTTTGTCAAAGATCAACGAATCCTCCATGCTGTTGTTCTTCCGGGACTGACCTGAGAGGTGTCATCATGAGAAAGATCTCGTTTAAGCACGTCAATGCGTTCACGACGGAGCAATTCAGCGGAAATCCCGCCGGAGTTGTTCTTGATGCCAAGGGTTTGTCGGAATCGAAAATGCAGTTCATCGCGCGGGAGTTTGCATTGCCTGAAACCGCGTTTGTCCTACCGCCCGGAGTGCGGGGAGCCGATATCCAGATTCGCTGGTTCAGTCCTACCGTGGAAATCCCCCTGTGCGGTCACGCGACTATTGGAGCGTTTCATGCGCTTGCGGAAGCCGGCCTGGCCGGCATGCGGCAGAATGGTTTGTATCCATTCAAGGTTCAGACGAAAAGTGGCCTGCTCAAGGTGGTGGTGGAAAAGAAGACATCCGGAACGATCGTTGAATTCCACCTTCCGGTTTCCCGATTTACCGTTGTGCAGAACCTGTCCTCACAAATCAGGAATTCGTTGGGACTGAAATCCTCCGATTTGAGTACAAAACTGCCGGTGGCGCGCGCAAACTATCTTTATGTTCCAATCAATTCCCTTGCCCGGCTCTTTTCGATGAAACCTGACATGGAGGCGCTTGCACAGGTGTGCAGGGCCCATCGATGGATCGGCGTGTGCGTCTTCACCCTTCAGACGAAGGAACAGAGTTCGGCTTTTCATTCCAGGTTTTTTGCACCTGCCGCCGGGATTCCTGAGGATCCGGTCACTGGGTCAGCGAATGGACCGTTGGGTGTGTATCTGCATCAATTTGCATTGTGGAAAAGCGCGATCCTGCCCTCGTTTACGCTTGCCGACGGCAGGCTCGAGTTTGTCGGTGAACAGGGAGATGTTCTTGGAAGAAAAGGAAGAGTCAAGGTAAGAATCAAAGTGAAGAAAGGTGTGGTTGATGACGTCAGCATTGCCGGTGAAGCGGTGACAATCTTCAGTTCTGATCTTTACAGCTAGACAAGGATGTTCATGACAGCGAAAAACGTCGTTTTCCTGGTTGTCTTCGTTCTTGCGATGGGATTGTTCGCGTGGAGCGTGTATCGACTGATCAGGTATCTTCGGCTTGGAAAACCTGAGAATCGATTCGACAGGCCTGGATCGCGTTTGATGAAAGTCTTGACGGTCGCGTTTGGCCAGTCGAAGCTCCTGCGCGAACCGCTTGCAGGCGTGATGCACTTCTTCATTTTCTGGGGATTTGTGGTTCTTCTTTCGGCGGTGGTGGAATCCGTCGCCGAAGGAATCTTCCCGGGATTCTCGCTCTCGGTGCTGGGTACCGGAATGGAGGGCGCTCTTGCCTTCCTTCAGGATTTGTTTGTCGGTTTGGTGATCGTTTCCGTTCTTGTCGCGTTGTTTCGGCGATATGTACTGCGGCCGAAGCGTCTCGATCTTGGATTGCACTCCAAACTCGACGCCACTGCGATCCTGATGACCATTCTGTTTATCATGCTGAGCATGATCGGGCAAAATGCGGCCGGGATGGTTCTGGGCGAAGTCGAAAGTTCCACCCGCTTTCTCTCTGAACTTGCAGTTCCTCTTTTTTCTGTCATGGAATCATCGTCGGTAACTACCTGGTTCGCGATTTTCTGGTGGACGCACATCATTCTGGTTCTCGCCTTCCTCAACTATCTTCCCTATTCGAAACATCTGCACGTTCTCACATCCATATTCAATGTCTATTTCTCTTCGACACAGCCGCGCGGCGCATTGAGGCCGATCAACCTTGAAGCGGAAAACGTGGAACAATTCGGAGCAGCGGATGTTCAGGATTTGACATGGAAGCAGCTGCTTGACGGTTACACGTGTACCGAATGCGGCCGGTGTTCCACAGTTTGTCCGGCGAACTCGACCGGCAAGCTTCTTTCTCCGCGAAAAATCATCATGGATATCCGGGCGCGCCTGATGGAAAAAGCGCCTCTGGTGACCTCGGGTGCTGATGCCGGCCGGGGAATGCCGGAAGGCGCGAACAATCCTCTCGAAAAACACCTGGTACATGATTTCATCACCCCCGGGGAGCTCTGGGCCTGTACGACGTGCATGGCGTGTGTTCAGGAGTGCCCCGTGA
>DATECW010000010.1:0-28328 GCA_035286705.1 Bacteroidota bacterium | reverse complement strand
TGGCTGACTCCCATTCCGTCGCCGATCATGATAATAATGTTGCGCGGGACGCCTTTTGTTTGCGCAAAGAGGATCCCTGTTTGAAACAAGAGTATTAGAATCAGTCCGCGTGTTCTCATTGTGTCTTCTTCCCGGGGCGATTGATCAGATCGCCATACGATGATACAAGAATTGATCGGGATTTGATGTTGAATGCATTTCGGAGAAACGAAAGCAGGCGTTGCGCCTGCGCCCGTCCCTTGGTGACCATCACCTCAAACTCAACGAACGTCCCCAATTTCTCCACGTTATCAATGTGAATGCGCGCATTCCTGAACAGATAGACATGACGTTTTTTTTTCACAACCGCTCGCACGCCGATGATCGCTGTAAGGATCTGCTTGACGGACCGGGAGTCTCTCACAGGAATTCGCTTGAAGTCAGAGTACCGATGGCGACGGCTGTTGGGCCGTTGATACCAAATCATCTCTGACTGCAAGTCCTGCATTTCCCTGAGCTTGAGCCTTCCCGGACGAAAATGAAAATACGTGTCCGTTTGTTTGAAAAAGCCGAGATTCCTGGCATTCAGTCTTGAGAGGGCCGCGGAAACAATTGCGGGATTCTCACTTCGGGCTTTCAGTTCAAGGTTGGTGGGCATCTGGAAAAACTGGCAAGGCCGATAATCTAACGACTGATGGCGAGGATTTTGTATTCGAGAAAACCTGCCGGAACCTTGATCTTGACCAAATCACCGGATTTTTTCCCCATGAGGGCTTTTCCAATCGGGGAGGTAACGGAAATCTTGTTCTTGTCGAAGTCAGCTTCTTCGGGGGAAACCAGAAGATACTCTATCTCCTCCTTTGTTTTCATATCCTTGAGCTTGACAAGCGAGAGAATATACACTTTGTCATTCGGCAAGTCGGAGCTCTCAATGATTCGGGCGCGAACAAGTGTTTCTTCGATTTTCTGAATTCGCAGCTCCAGATGTTGTTGAGCTTCCTTTGCGGCGTCATATTCGGCGTTTTCGCTGAGATCACCGTAGCTCCGGGCCTCCGCGATCTTCGCTGCCATTTCGGCCCTGCCCTTGATCTTGAGCTCCCGCAGTTGCTTCTCGAGCTCGACGAGCCGTTCACGCGTCAAGTACACTTGACCATTGTCACCCATGATTCCTCCTTAAAAACAGAGCGCTTCATCTCAGAAGGCTGGACGAAGCGGCGAGAACAAAAAGAAAAGCCAACCCCGCAAAGCGGGGGTGGCTGTTTTTCTTGAATTCAAAGTAGAACTTTAATCAGAGAGACGCAAGGGAAAAAGTCTCCCGGTACTCCTACGCGCTTCCCTCTTTTCTGGAGGTGTCGATAAGAATCAAATGGCCGAGCTTGTCCCGTTTGGCGAGCAGATAACGCTCATTGTGATAATTCGGGTCAATCTCCAGGGGGACGCGCTCGACGATCTCCAATCCGTATCCGTGGAGGCCAATAACCTTCTTCGGATTATTCGTCATCAGTCTCATTTTCCCCACCCCAAGATCACGGAGGATTTGGGCTCCGATCCCGTAGTCCCTCAGGTCGGGTCGAAAGCCGAGTTTCTCATTTGCCTCGACCGTGTCCATACCTTCATCCTGAAGCCGATACGCCTTAAGCTTGTTGACGAGACCGATTCCCCGTCCCTCCTGACGCATGTACAGGATGACCCCATTCCCCTCCTTGTCCACTATTCTCATCGCCGCCTGCAGCTGTTGATTGCAGTCGCACCGCAGGGATCCGAATACATCTCCCGTGAGGCATTCAGAATGAACACGCACAAGCGTGGGTGTATCTGCTTTCACCTCCCCTTTCACGAGAGCAATGTGCTCTTTCTCATCCGTCTTGCTTCGGTACAAGTGCAGCTGGAACTCGCCAAACCGGGACGGCAGGTGCGTCGTCACAATCCGCTGGACAAGCTTTTCCCGTTGCATTCTGTATTCGATGAGAGATCGAACCGTGACAACCGAAAGACCGAATTTCCCTGCAATCTTCATCAGTTCCGGCACGCGTGCCATCGTCCCATCTTCATTGAGAATCTCGCAGAGGACCCCTGCCGGGGACAGACCTGCAAGCTGACATAGATCGATGACGGCCTCCGTGTGCCCCGCCCGCCTCAGAACTCCACCTTCGGAGGCCCTGAGCGGGAAAACATGTCCCGGCCGGGCGAAGTCCGCGGGTTTGGCCCGCTGATCGACGAGTGCCCTCACCGTTGCCGCCCTGTCAGCAGTCGAGACACCGGTGGTAGTGCCGTATATGTAGTCAACCGAAACGGTGAACGGTGTCTCGTGAAGGGAAGTGTTCGACTCAACCATCGGCTCCAAATTCAGTCCTTTTGCCCGCGCCGCCGTAATGGGGGCACACACCACGCCTCGACCTTCCTTCACAAAGAAGTTGATGATCTCGGGAGTCACTTTCTCTGCTGCGACCACAAAATCTCCCTCGTTCTCCCGATCCTCATCATCCACGACAATCACGATCTTTCCCGCCCGGAAGTCTTCGAGGGCTTTCTCGATGGGATGAAATCCGCCAGCTTCTTCCGCCATGACGTTTCTCCTTCCAAACCGCTACTTCGTCAGTTCCGCTTCCCGCGCAACATTTCCGACGGAGCCCCGGTCGACTTTGACTTTCACGTTGTCGGCAATTTGCACAAGGACGGTCTTGTCCTCAATTCCCACAACTGTGCCGTGAATTCCGCCCGCGGTGACAATCTTGTCTCCCTTCTTAAGCGCATCGAGCATCTTCTGACGATCCTTTGCGCGTTTCTGCTGGGGCCGAATGATCATGAAATAGAAAATAAGGAAAATGAGTCCGAACATGATCAAGGTGCTTGTCAGGCCCCCGCCCCCATCACCCCCGGCCGGCTGCATCAAGAAAACCAGTTGCTCAATCAAAGTAACCTCCGTTTGTTCTGTGATAGTTGTCAGTGAGAAAAGTGATCTTCGCCTGCAGAGAATTGCGTCAACATATCCTTTTTCCACTTGCGAAATTGACGGCGCACGATTGCCTGGCGCGCTTCACGCATGAGCCACAAATAGAACGTAAGATTATGAATCGTTGCAAGCTGAAGGGCAAGGATCTCCTTCACCTGAAAGAGGTGACGGAGATAAGCCCGTGTGTGAGCTTTGCAGGTGTAACACCCGCATTCGGGATCGACGGGGCTGAAATCTGTTTTAAAGACTGCATTCTTGATATTCAGGCTCCCGTTGCGTGTGAAGATCATCGCATTACGCCCGTTGCGGGTGGGGAGCACACAATCGAACATATCGATTCCCCGGTCAATGGCCTCAAGAAGATTCTCCGGCGTCCCAACGCCCATGAGATACCGCGGCTTCTGCGAAGGAAGCACGGGTTCACAAACCTCGATCATCGAATACATGATTTCCACCGGCTCGCCCACTGCCAATCCACCGATCGCAAACCCATCGAACCCGATATCGATCAATGACTGTGCACTTCGTTTTCGGATTTCGGGATATATGCTTCCCTGCACAATTCCAAATATTGCCTGCGAATGGCCGTACATGGCACCGTGACAATCGGTGTGCGTGCGGCATCGCTTAGCCCACCGGACGGTCAGTTCATTGGATTCCCTGGCGTACTCCGGTTCACACGGGAACGGCGGACATTCATCGAGAACCATCATAATATCGGACCCCAACGCTCGCTGAATATCCACAACCGATTCCGGCGTAAATCGATGGGATGATCCGTCAAGGTGCGACCGAAACGTCACCCCTTCCTCTTCGATCGTCCGCAAATCAGCCAAACTGAACACCTGATATCCGCCGCTATCCGTCAGTACGGGCTTCGACCACCCGATGAACCTGTGCAATCCTCCCGCCTGCCGAATAATCTCGATCCCCGGCCGCAGGTACAGGTGGTACGTGTTTCCGAGGATAATCTGCGCCCCGATCTCTTCCAATTCCCTCTGTTCAATTGCTTTGACACTCCCCTGGGTCCCCACGGGCATGAAGGCCGGAGTCTCCACCGTTCCGTGGTCGGTCGTCAAGAGGGCTGCCCGTGCCAGTCCATCGGTGCCGACAACGGAGAAGGTCACGATCGTTGTCCGTCTTTCAGTGTGAAGGGCCGTATCAACAAAAATCCGCCGTGCAAAAAGCGTCGCGGCGGATTGAACATGCTATGAGCTTCAACCACTTACTTGTTCAGGCGGAACCGAATGGGGATCGACATCCGAACCTTGACCGGTTTTCCGCGTTGTTTGCCAGGCTTAAACTTTGTTTTTGAAACTGCAGCCCGTGCCGCTTCATCGCAGCCGGCACCGATACCCTTGACCAGCACGGTCCGCGTGACGCTTCCGGTTTCGTCAACGAATGCCTCAACGTAGACTGTGCCTTCCACGCCTGCACGTTTGGCAATCTCCGGATACACCACAGCTCTCTGAATTGCAGCAATGCCACCCACTGGCTCGGGGAGATCTTCAACTGCGACGAAGTAAATCTCTTCCTCTTCCTCCCTGGGGGGAGGAGGAGCGACATCTTGAGCGACCTGTAATTCGCTGCTGGCAATTTCAACATCATCAAGCGCTTCGTCGCCTGGAGCCTCAATGGGGATTGGCGGACGCGGAGGAGGAGGCGGACGATTCTCTTGCTTTGTAATATCAATGTCTTCCGTTGTGAACGTCTCCTGCTCAACCTTCATGATCTTCTGCGGCGGCTGGACATCGGGGAAAAACTTAAACGCAACAATGATCAGCGCAAGAGAGATAATCAGGGCAATTTCAAATGTCTTCTGGTATTTCACCCTGAGATCGATCTTTGGATTCTTCCGAACCATTGGCTTGCTCCTTTACGATACTCTCTGACATCAATATAGCGAGAAAGGGTACTACTGTCAAATCTAAAAATGATTCATGCCCGTGCTCGGCTCCTGGCAGAGTACCACGCCCATCCCCCAAACAACGAAGCACCCAACGCGTCAGCCAATGCATCGTAGAGATCCGCCGAGCGACCCGGCACATAGATCTGATGCACTTCATCCAAAGCGCCGTAGGCAACTGTGAACAGCAGAGCCGCAAGCAAGGAATGTTCCCTGAGCCACAGCCATTTTTCCTGATTGTAGAATGCTCTCTTACTCAACATGCAAAGCACAAAGTAGATGAAGAAATGGGCAATCTTGTCGGGACTGACGGGAAACTTCACCGCGGGGACACTTGGAATTGCCGAGATGCTGAAGATAAGGAGGAGCCAGAGAAACAAAGGCAGCTGGTATTTTGCGAAATGCGACGGTCTCAAGCAGGATCCTGAAGGGACTGTATGGCCGCCGGGAGATAGTCGATAAGATCCTGCGCAACGATGCTCCGTTCACCGAGTTTTCGGGCGGCACGATCGCCGGATCGCCCGTGAAGCCACACACCCGAGAAGGCTGCTTGGTCTTGCTTCATCCCCTGGGCCCAAAGCCCCGCAACAACCCCGGACAGCACATCGCCGGAACCCACGGTAGCCATTCCAGGATTGCCCGTTGAATTCAGAATTACGGTTCCGCCGGGATCGGCTGTTGCAGTGGGTGCGCCTTTAAACACTACCGTCACGCGGTATGATTTTGCGAATCCCCGCGCTTGTTCAATACGATCAGCTTCAATGTCCGATGCTGCAATCCCGGCAAGGCGGGACAACTCACCCGCATGAGGAGTGATGGTGATCTTCGCCTTAGAACTTCGAAGGAGGCGCGTTCCTGAAGAAGCTATAGCGTTCAGGCCGTCTGCATCAAGAAGAATGTTCCCTTTTGCCTTTGTGATGAGCTTTGCAATCAGTCTTCTAGTCTCCTCATGCTGAGAAAGGCCTGGGCCGATCACCGTGACATCTGCCCACCGAATTCGCTCTTCTATTGCCTCCATCCCCTGAAGGCTCAGTGATCCTTCCGGAGTCGCAGGCAGCGGAAGCACGATGGTTTCAGAGAGCTTCTTCGCCAGAATGGAGTATACGGTTTCCGGTGTCCCAAGAACCACAGCGCCGGTTCCTGATCGGAGGGCTGCCGATGCAGTCAATGCCGCGGCACCTGTGAATCCTTTTGATCCGGCCAGGACAAAGACTCTTCCAACACTATACTTGTGCGCCGTCTGTTTTCTTTGGGGCAGAATTCCGCCAATATCCGATGCCTCGATCTGAAATGTCCGGAGATTCCTGCTCCCGTAGACACTGAGCGGAATTCCAATATCGACAACCTCGATATGTCCGGAATGGTCTCTCCCGTGATTACAGAGAAGGCCGGTTTTAAGAGCTCCCATGGTGAAGGTTCTCTCAGCGGACACTGCCCTGTTCGTCATCATCCCCGTCGTTCCGTCGATGCCTGAGGGAATATCGATGGCAATGAGGGGAGCTTTCTGGCGATTCATCCAGTCAATCACTCCGGCGTACGGCGGTCGAATAGTGCCTGAGAATCCCGTGCCAAGGAGAGCGTCCACAATGAGATCCGCTTGCATTCCTGAAGGGATTTTCCGTTTGATATTCTTGATCGACAACCGTTTGGGTAAGGACTTCCGGATGGCATACAATATTTCGAAGTTGCGGCGGGCGTCCCCCTTGAGCTGTTGGCGGGGTGCGAGAAGAAGAACTGTCACCCTTGCACCATGATTCAGCAGATGACGAGCGACGACAAAGCCGTCTCCGCCATTGTTCCCTTTTCCACAGGCAATAACAACGGAACGACCGTCGAGGGGGCCGTAGACCCGGGCAATGGCATCCGACGAGCCTCGTCCCGCATTCTCCATCAAAAAGATCGAGGGAATTCCAAAGGATCGAGTCGCAGTTTCGTCGCACCACCGCATTTCTTCAGCAGAAACAACCCTCCGCATAGGAGGACTCCTTCAAGGATGCCAGTTCCGCATCCAATACGTAGCGATCTTTTTTAGATAAGAAGCGCCATTGGGGCGGCACTACTGCCTTTTTGAAAAGAACTGCGTAAAGCCACAAGATCTTTTATTCGTTGTGGCATTAGAACACGCGTTCTGCGAAACTCAAGACCGAAGATGGGTAGAGACCGAATCCGAGAACAAGAAGCGCGGCAATCCCGATGGCAATGATTGTCGCTTTTGCCGGCCTTGCTGCGACCTGTCCCTCCCCTTCCTTGAAATACATCAGCACGACCAGGTTCAGATAGTAGTAGACGGAGACGAGACTGGTGAGAACGCCAACGATTGCCAGCCATGTCATTCCCGCCTTCACGGCTGCGAGAAAAACATAGTACTTGCCGAAGAACCCGGCAAGCGGTGGAATTCCGGCGAGCGAAAAAAGAAACACCGACAGGAGCGCAGCCAGAGCCGGTTGTTGAGTGCTCAGTCCGGCGTAATCATTGAGGGTCAATCCTCCTCCGTCGGCCTTTTCAAGAAGCGCGATCACGGCGAATGCGCCGATATTCATCATGACGTAGGCGGCGAGGTAGAACAGGATTCCGATTTGCCCTTCCTGGTTTCCGGCTGCAATTCCCGTGAGCATGTAGCCGGCGTGCGCGATACTTGAATAAGCAAGAAGACGTTTGACATTTGTCTGGGCAATCGCCGTGACATTGCCAATGACCATGGAACCGGCCGCAAGCCAACCGAGAATCACGTTGATGTTTGTTCCCGCAAACGCAAATGACCGAAGGAACACGGCCATGAACGCAGCGAAGCCTGCCGCTTTCGCGGCCGTCGACATGAACGCGGTCACGGTCGTTGGAGCCCCCTCGTATACATCGGGCGCCCACATGTGAAAGGGAGTTGCAGCCACCTTGAAAGAAAACGAAATCGCCACGAGTCCAACTCCCAGAAGGAACAGGCTGTTCGAAGAGTGTGCCGAAAACGTACGAGCTATCGCAATCAGATTCGTTGTTCCCGTGACACCATAGATCAGGGCAATTCCGTAGAGCAGGAATCCGGTCACAAAAGCCCCAAGGAGGAAGTACTTCAGCGACGCTTCATTCGATTGCCCCCTGGTCCGATGGAATCCCACAAGCACGTAGAGGCAGAGCGACATCAATTCAAGCCCCAGAAAGATTATCACAAGATCCACGGCGGAAGCCATGAGGATCATCCCTGCGATCGCAAAGAGAACGAGAGCGTAATATTCACTCCGATTGATGGACAGCCTTGAAAGATACGATTGGGACACGACCACCGTCAGGAATCCCGCCGCGAGGAAGAGCATTGTGAAAAAGCTCCCGTACGTGCCGTGAAGAAATGTACCGTTGAATCCCAGCTCATTCGAACCATAGGTCAAAACGGTGCACGCACCTGCAGCGAGCAATCCGATCAACGATACGACACGCGAGGCGGCCGCGTTGTTTCTTCTGATCCCCTCAAGAATGAGGACGGCGATTCCGGTGAGGGTCACAGCAACGAGAGGACTGGCATACCAAAGATCTAGCGGATTGAATGTCATGATTATTTCATTGAGTTTTTCGTTTGCATTCGCCGCTCACTTCGCGCGAGCGAGAACTTGAGAAGGGGCGGAGTGATGAGGGTGGTAGCAATGACCATGATTACGACAGCCGAGAAAATCGAATCGTCCACAACGCCCAATCCTTTGCCGATGCTGGCAAAAATCAGACCTACTTCCCCTCGCGGCACCATTCCGAGCCCCAGCGTGAGGCGGTCCAACCCTTTCTCTATCACGGCAAGCCCGCAGACCTGTTTGCCAACGAAGGCCGCGATGCTGAGTGCAGCTGCCAGGCCCAGGACGCTGGCATCTGTGAAGGTTTCAAGTCTGACCTGAATACCCATCACCACAAAAAAGACAGGTACGAGAAACGTCGTGACCGGCGTGAGGAGCTCGTGGAGGTGCTTCTCTTCTTTGAATTCCGTGAAGTGCACTTCTTCGAGAATCAGTCCGGCAGCAAACGCTCCGACGATCGCCGCCAATCCGGCCAAGTTCGCCACATACGAGAAGATGAAACAAAACAAAAGAGCGGAAATCAGCATAATGCCGCGCGTCCTGAGCACAGCGAGCCATTTCAGAATCCGGGGAACCACCGTCAGTCCGATGATGATTGCCCCGACGAGGAATCCCAGGGCAATCCCCGAAATGCTCAGAATCGAGATTGGCTCGAGAGGCACTCCGGTCTCAGCGGCAACGATGATGCCGGCTGCCACGGCAAGAATAATGAGTCCCATGACATCATCGAGAACGGCCGCACCAAGAATGATTTTGGCTTCTTTGATCTGGAGTTTTCCCAGATCCTTGAACACTCTGGCCGTAATTCCGACGCTGGTCGCACAAAGTGTCGCCCCGATGAAGATGTGAATATTGCTGATATCAAATTCGGGATTCATCTCAAGGATGGTCTGAGGCACCTTTGTAATGAAGGTGGAACTCGCAAGATAGCCCAGAAAGAACGGAGCGACTACACCGACAAGGGCGACAAGAAGCGACGAAATCCCTACCTTTCGCATTTCTGCAACACTTGATTCAAGCCCAACTTCGAAGAGGAGAAGAATGACGCCGATTCGGGCAAAGATGTCGATCACGACCGCCCATTGTTCCGTCACGTGTTCGGCACGCAGGGGGCCGAAGAAATCCCAGGCAGGATTCAGGAGAACAAGGTTGCCTAACAGGACTCCGACTAGAAGTTCACCCAATACGGCGGGTTGTTTGATTCGCTCGAAAAGTTCCCCTCCAAGTTTCGCCCCGGCAAGAATTGCCGTGAGAGCCAGCAGGACGGGCGTCACCGGATCCGTGTGCCCTGATGAGGCATGTTCATCGGTTGCCTGGAAGCCTCCGAATCCAAGGATCGCAAGAAGCGAGAAAAAGGTCAGGATGACAATGAATCGATTCCCGCTATGGAACGTCAGTCTCTTCATATGAAATAGAGAAACCACACAATGGCAAGAATGGGCAGAAGAATCGGAATCGTGTACTTCACCACATAGCCGAAGAAGCTGGGACATTCAATCTTAGCCTGCTCTGCAATCGATTTCACCATGAAGTTCGGGCCATTGCCGATATAGGTGCAAGCCCCAAAGAACACGGCGCCGATCGAGATTGCCTGGACATATTTCCACGAATCGGGGCCGATTGCCATGGCGCCCGTCTGAAGGGGATTGACAAGACCAAGCGCATCGGGCGTTGCCAATCCAAGCATGGCGTCCATGTGCAGGATGTTGTCTACACTCGCCGCATGAAGACCAAAGGCGGCACTCAGGAAATTCAAATACGTCGGTGCATTGTCGAGGACGCTTGAAAGTGATCCCGTCCCCCAGTAGTATTGCGCCGGAGTGACAATTCCAAGAGTCGAGGAATTCAGTTCAAGCCAATCGAGTGCAGGGATCATCGTCGCAAAGATGCCTGCAAACAAAATTCCAACTTCTTTGATGGGAATAAAATTGAAATCATTTTTTTCGTGAATGTGATTCTTTGTCGAATAGTACGATGCAAAAGCAGCCCCCCACATGATCAGCTCGCGCAACATGACGGGCTTCGAAATAAAAACGGCGCCGAGGATTGCGCCCAGATAGATGAGATTATGCAATCCGACAAACTCAGGCTCGTCGGGAATTATCGCCTCCTTCCGCAGGCGCGCAGCTTCCTTCCTGAAGTTGATGGTATCGATGACATAAAACACTGCGAGGAGCAGGACGAGCGCCAGGGCCCAAATGTGCCAGACTCGCGTGACGACCCAGAAGAATGGGACACCCTTGAGATACCCCAAGAACAACGGAGGGTCGCCAATCGGAGTCAGAGCTCCACCAACGTTGCTTACGATGAAAATGAAGAATACCACATGATAGGGCTTGATGCGAAACTTGTTGATCCTCAGATAGGGACGAATCAGCAGCACGGAAGCACCGGTGGTGCCGAGGAGATTGGAAATGAGTGCACCGACCCCGAGAAGGATCACGTTCTCATACGGGGCCGATTTTCCGCGGATTTTCAGGTGTATCCCTCCCGACACAACGAAAAGGGATCCAATGAGCGTAATAAAACTGACGTACTCATAGAAGGTCAGCAAGAGTCTTGGCGTATTGCTGAGAACGAATACATAATAGAGGACAATAAGCGCACCCAGCCCAAACGACACTTTCGGATAGTTGTGCTCCCACCAATGGCGGTTGATGAAGGGGACAATCGCAATGGAGGCAAGAAGGAGAACGAACGGCGTTATGAGCCAGCCCTCCACTGGCAGGATTTCAGCCGCTTCATAAAATTCATGCGTGAGATTGAAAAGAGCAAAGAGAGCTACCCCTGCAAGAACGAGGATGAAAAGGTTTTTCTTCAAATCAGGCTTCATTGACTGGATTCCGGTTCTTATTACGGGGTTTCTGCTATCCTGATGGGGATCCCTTGTTTTGCCGCTTCCATTTTCTGAACAACCTCCTTCACCAAGGGAGCCGATTTGGAGAGAAATGTTGAAGGATACACGCCGATCCACACGATGAAAACGACGATGGGAACCAGAGAGATAATTTCGCGCGCCGTCAGGTCCGTCAGTTGGTGGCCGTGGTACAGGCCGCCCTCGCGGACGGGACCGAACATCACCCTCTGATACATCCAGAGCATGTAGACTGCCGCAAAGATGACTCCACTCCCTGCAAACGCCGCGTACGCATACGATTGAAGGAACTCTGACGTGAAGGTACCAACCAGGATCAGAAATTCACCTACGAATCCGTTCAATCCAGGTAATCCAATTGAAGAAAGAGTCACAATCATGAAGAATGCGGCGAACACAGGCATGACCTTCGCCACCCCGCCGAAATCCGAAATCTGTCTCGTATGCGCTCTGTCATAGATCATCCCCACAATCATAAAGAGAGCTCCTGTGGAGAGGCCGTGATTGATCATTTGAATGATCGCCCCCTGCATCCCTTCCTCCGTCATCGAAAAGATTCCGAGCACGACGAAGCCCAGGTGCGAGACCGATGAATACGCAACGAGCTTCTTGACATCAGTTTGCACCATTGCGACCAGAGCGCCATAGATAATTCCGATGACAGCCAGGACCGAGAAATACGGAGCGAGTCTGATCGCTGCATCGGGAAAAAGAGGCAGACAGAATCGAATGAAGCCATAGGTACCCATTTTCAGCAACACACCGGCCAGAATCACGCTGCCCGCCGTCGGGGCCTGGACGTGCGCGTCAGGAAGCCATGTGTGCAGGGGAAACAGCGGAACCTTGATGGAGAAACTCAGCGCAAACGCAAGGAAGAGCCAGAGCTGCAAACCGGCCGGGATTTTTCCCGCAATTCCGTACAATTCCACAAGATCGGTGGTGAAGCCGCCGCCCGTCGTCGTCGAAGCAAAGTACCCGAGCACGAGGATGGCAACCAGCATCAACAAGCTGCCAAAAAGGGTGAAGAGGAAGAACTTGATAGCGGCGTATACTCTCTCCTGCCCACCCCAGATTCCGATGATGAAGTACATCGGGATAAGCATCGCCTCCCAAAAAACATAAAATAAGAAAAGGTCCAGGGCTGCAAAGACACCGGTCATCCCGACTTCCAAGAGAAGAATCATGATGACGTATTCCTTGAGCCGTTCCCGAACAGAATTCCACGTTGCAAGAAGCGCCAACGGCGTCAAGAAGGTCGTCAGCAGGATCAGCAGGAGCGACATTCCGTCAATGCCGACGAAATAGCTGATGGAGAGTCCCTCGATCCAGACCTGTTTTTGCACGAACTGGAATCCCGTAGCTGCCGTGTCATATCCGGCATACAGAGCGAGAGAAATAACGAACGTGAGAAGTGTGGTCGTCAACCCCACGAGCTTGATGACTTCTTCGTTCTTTGATATCCCCACCAACAGGACAATGGCGCCAAGGAGGGGGAAAAAGATTGTGAGAGTGAGCAGGAAATCGGGAATCATATATTCAGGGTTGTTTGAAGAGAAGCCACATGAGGATCACGAAAATTCCGCCGACGAACACTATTGCGTACACCTGGGCAACCCCCGTCTGAATTTTACGGACCCACTGGGAAGCAACATCGATTATTTTTGCCGAACCGTTGACAATTCCGTCGATCACACGAACGTCAATCCCTTTCCAGAGAAGACTTTCCGACAGACGAACAGTTGGCGTGATGATAGCTGCGTCGTATACCTCATCGACATAGTATTTGTTGAACAGAATGCGATGAATCCCCGCAAACCTCCTGTAGAGATTTGCCACGATTTCATTTCTCTTCAGATACAGTACGCGGGCTCCCCAAATCGCCCCGGCGGCAACGAGGACAGACAGCGTCATGAGAACATATTCGACTGCGTCCGCCTCATGTGGGGTCATGCGAAGTTTTTCGTTTGCGGATTCAAAGACCGGGTCCAGCCAATGTTCAAACGCGTTGCCTCCCAAGAGACTCTCGGGAATCCCGATCCAGCCGCCGACAATTGAGAGGCCTGCCAGAATAATCAATGGAATTGTCATTGTCCCGGGAGCTTCATGCGGATGGACATGTTGATGATCGAATCGCTCCTCCCCTTCAAACGTGAGAGAAACAAGACGGAACATGTAGAATGCCGTGCATGCAGCCGCCAGCACTCCGACAATCCACAACACCGGGGAGCCGTAGTCGCTGCTGAACGCTTTCCAGAGAATTTCGTCTTTGCTGAAGAACCCTGCGAGAGGAGGAATTCCGGAAATGGCGACGGCCGCCACAAGAAATGTCGCGTACGTCACAGGCAGATGCTTCTTGAGGCCACCCATCTTCTGAATATCCTGCTCATCATGCATCGCATGAATCACCGCTCCGGATCCCAAGAAGAGAAGTCCTTTGAAAAAGGCATGAGTCATGAGATGAAAAATGCCTGCACCAAAAGCGGCCACACCCATGGCAAGGAACATGTACCCCAGCTGGCTCACAGTCGAGTAGGCAAGCACTTTCTTGATGTCATTCTGCACCAGCCCCATCGTCGCTGCTGCGAGTGCGGTCACAGCTCCAACCACGGCGACAACCGTCAGTGTCGCGGGGGCAAGAGCATACAGAACCGAACAGCGGGCAACCATGTACACGCCGGCGGTCACCATCGTGGCCGCATGGATCAGCGCGCTGACCGGCGTTGGGCCGGCCATGGCATCGGGAAGCCAGACATACAGAGGAATCTGGGCTGATTTTCCCGTGGCACCGATAAACAGCAAGATGGTAATCCACGTCATGAGGTCACTGCCCGGGCTCATGACGGAAGCCGAACCGAACACCGTGTCGAAGTTAAGACTTCCAAAGCGTTCGAAGATGAGGAACATCCCAAGCAGGAATCCGAAGTCTCCGATGCGGTTGACGATGAACGCCTTTTTCGCCGCGTCATTTGTTGTCGATGTGCCCGATTTGTACCCGCCAACGTCAAATTTTCTCTCATACCAAAAGCCGATAAGCAGATATGAACACAGCCCAACTCCTTCCCAACCCAGGAACATCAGCAGGAAATTATCCGCAAGCACGAGATTGAGCATCGCAAAAATGAAGAGGTTCATATACGAGAAGAAACGCCAGAACCCGGGATCCCCGTGCATATAGCCGAGGGAATACACGTGAATCAAGAAACCCACACCAGTCACGACGAGGGTCATGAGAATCGAAAGCTGGTCTACTTGGAATCCCACTGAAACGGAAAGTGAACCGGCATTCCCCGTAAACGCGGAGATCCAGGTGAAGAGTTCGACAATATGCTTACGCTCGTACGCATCCATCCCCAGCATGCTGAGGAAGATCCACGCCGCAAGGGCGAACGAAGCGCCGACCGACCCGCTTCCAAGAATACCGATGACGCGTTCGTTCCTGATTTTCGAACCGAAGAGCCCCAGGACCACGAATCCGATCAGGGGGAACAGAACAATAAGGGGGGCAGCATTCATCATGTTGGAATAAACCGTTTAGGACAACGTTGAGATTCTCTTTGGGCCGTCACAACTACCATTTCAAGATATTGATTTCGTCGATGTTGACTGTTTGCTTGTTTCTGAACAAGGCAATGATGATCGCCAGACCAACTGCAGCCTCCGCCGCTGCGACGGTCATAACAAAAAAGACGAGCACCTGCCCGGTGGAATCGCCGAGATAGGAGGAAAAAGCAACAAGGGTGAGGTTCACCGAGTTGAGCATCAGTTCGATAGACATGAAGACGATGATTGCATTCCTTCGAGCCACCACGCCCACTGCGCCGATCACAAACGTGATCGCCGAAAGAATCAGATAATGCTGGAGAGGGATCATGGCTTTAATCAAGCTTCCTTTTTGCAAGAAGAACCGCTCCGACGATTGCCGCGAGGAGCAGGACGGACGTAATTTCGAATGGAAAGAGGAACGTTGAAAACAATTCTTTCCCTATGTTTTCCACAGTGCCGATCTGAACTGCCCGGTCAACATTCTGCTCGGGAAAAGCAATATTGGAGAAGCCAAGAATCGCCAGCAGTTCCATGAGAACTCCCGCGCTCAAGCCGGCTCCAATGATCTTTCTGTAGGAGATTTTCTCGGTCAGTTTCTCTTCGTCGCCGAGGTTGAGCAGCATGATCACAAACAGGAAGAGGACCATAATGGCCCCCGCATACACGATGATCTGGATGACGGCAATGAACTGTGCGTGGAGGGTCAAATACAAGCCGGCAAGCGCGAAGAAATTGATGATGAGCCAGATGGCAGACATCACCGGACTCCGGCGCGTCACCATCACTACAGCCGATCCGACGGACGCTGCAGCCAGGCCATAGAAGAGAACGGTTTCAAATGTCACGGGAGTATCCCTGAAAATCTACGGTGTGCGCAACCATTGGTAGAGCTCGCTTAAAGAAGGACGTTTTCCGTACACGAGAATCGCAATCCTGAAAATCTTCCCGGCAGCCCACATGCAAAACAGTGTTGACAGAACCAGCAGTCCGATGGTCGTCAATATCTCCCATGTCTCAGGCATTTGAATGGGAATTCGGAGCAACATGAAAGCCGGCGTCATCAGGGGAATGAAGGTAAGAACCTTGATAAGCATCGAATCCGGATTTTGCATTGCCGGGACTGCGAGAACGATGGGAAACACCAGCGCCAAACTGACATAACTGGTGATCTGCTGGGCCTCCTGCTCCGTCGTCACGGGAGATCCGGCGGCCACAAAGATCGCGGCGTACATCAGGTATCCCAGAAAGAAATAAACCATCAGAAGCGGGAAATTCGCCGTCGCAAAGACATTCGATCCGAACTTCAGCGAGAGACCGATCCCAATGGCAGCCCATATCAGGATCTGAAGAAGACCCAAGGCACTCAATCCGAGGATCTTTCCCACCATGAGATCGTTTGCAGAACATGAGGAAAGCAGCACTTCGATGACACGATTCGATTTCTCCTCGACCATGCTTCGTATCAGAAGCTGTCCGGATGTGAGGACAAGAAACATCAGCATCATGATAAAGATATATGCACTAAAAAACGTCTGAAGAAAATCCGTCTCCTTCTCATCCCCTTCCTTTGAAACCTTGATGGGCTTCACATCGATGTTTGTGGTGAGTCTCCGGATAAGCGTTGGGTCGTATCCCTGATCGGCAAGACGCCGTTCAACGACAACCTCTTCAATCGTGCGAGAGAATCTCTCTATAATGCGAATATTACCCACATTATCGGATCTGTACACAACCTGTCCGCTGTCAAAGACCGAGGGCGGAATGGTGAAGAATCCCTCTATGTCTCCCCCGGACACCAGCGCATTCGCCAGCGCTTTCAACTGCTCAGGAGATCCGGCATCGATGGTCTTGAGATCTTTGAGAATATAATTCGGTTTCCCCTCGGAGAGCTTGTATTTCTCGTTCAGCCGCCTCTCCAGTGCTCCGGCGATCATGCCCGTCTCATCGACAATGCCTATCGTCAGTGTCTTCTCATCCTCCTGTGAGGCAAGAACCCCCGGGAGAACTCCGAAACCAACCATGATGATCGGCATCAGGACGAGAGAAATGAGGAATGCTTTCGACTTCACTTTCTCGAGGAATTCCCACCGTGCGACGTCAAGAAATTTCACGGCCGTTCCTCACGCGATGAGGAAGTTTGTTCGGCATCGATCTTCTTCTTCAATTTGAAATAATTGAAAGCACTGATTGCAATCGCGGCCACGAGCACAGCCGGGATACTCCAATCAGGATCCTCTTTCTGTGCGTTTGCGACAACAAGGACAAGAGCAACAATGGAAATAAGTGCGAGAGAGAATAATGATCTCTTCAGTCGAGAATCGAGCGGTTTCGTCCCCGATTTCCGGGCGGCAGGTTTTTCCGATTCCGGGTCAGGTTTCGTCTCCGGCGGCGGTCCTACAACGTCAAGAAAAATGGAATTCAGGGATGGCTCAACGATCTCGAATTTGCGCAGAGAAAGCTTCCCATCGAAATGTTTCAAGAGTGCGGCACTCTTCGCCGGGTCAACAAGCTCGACTTCGGCATAGTTCTGGTAGACATCCGCCCGGCGAACGCCCGGCATTGTCTTGAGGAAACTGCCGTCTCCATCGAATTCAAGATGGATCGAGTTCTTACCATATTGCTGCTTGATCGCTCTCAATGCTCCGTACAGGACCGGCTTCCCTTTGTTAATGAGGCAGATATTATCGCACATCTTCTCGACCTGTTCCATTTGATGAGTCGAAAAAATAATCGCGATGTTCTGCTGGCGGAGCTCCATCAGGACGTCTTTGAGAATAATCTGGTTGACGGGATCAAGTCCGGCAAATGGTTCGTCGAGGATGAGCAGTTGGGGATTGTGAAGAAGGGCCGATATCAGCTGAACCTTTTGTTGATTCCCTTTTGAAAGGTCCTCGACCTTGTCGTTTGCACGGCTGGTGAGGCCAAAGCGATCGAGCCACCGCAGAGCTTTCGGCTTTGCCTCTTGAGCTTTGAGCCCTTTCAGCGCAGCGAAATAGAGAATCGTGTTGATGATCTTGCTCTTCCGATAGAGCCCGCGTTCTTCAGGAAGATATCCGATGACATTCCAGGTCTCGACCGAGAACGGTTTTCCGTCAAACTCGATACTGCCGAGGTCGGGTTTGATAATATTCAGGACGGTACGGATGGTCGTGGTCTTGCCGGCTCCGTTCGGCCCGAGGAGGCCGAACACCTCTCCGCGTTGCACTTCGAGGGAGACGCCGTCCACGGCGACCACAGTATCGAATTCTTTTCTAAGGTTGGTGACTTTGAGCATGTGCTGAAACAATTAACCACTGAGAGTTCGGGGATTCAGTATCCACTTCTTGGCCTGCAATAGACCCCGAACTCCCGAACAAAAACGTTTCGGGACAGGCAAGTTCGGGGGGACACATGAGTCTTTTTGAGATGAGTTCCAAGTCTTTCAAGGAGTAATTCTGTAGATCATTCTCGGGAACGGGCTTGTTTCGCGAATGTGATCCAGCCCGCAGATCCAGCTCACGGTTCGCTCCAATCCAAGGCCAAATCCCGAATGCGGCACAGATCCGTAGCGCCGAAGATCGAGATACCACTCAAATGCCTCATGAGGCAGTTTATGCTCATCCAAACGCTTCACAAGCGTTTCGTAATCATCCTCACGCTGGCTTCCCCCGATGATCTCCCCGTACCCCTCAGGCGCAAGCACATCCACGGCGAGCGCAAGTTCCTGATTATCGGGATCGCGCTTCATGTAGAAGGCCTTGACTTTCGCCGGATACCGATGCACCATCACCGGCCGGTCGAACTCTTCCGAAATCGCGGTTTCATCCGCCGCCCCGAAATCATTTCCCCATTCAAAAGGGATGCTCCTCTTCTTGAGAATCGACGCCGCCTCGTCATAACTGATTCTTGGAAGCGGCTTTTTCACGTTCTCAAGGAATTTTGTGTTGCGCTCAAGAATCTTGAGCTCCGCAGCTTTGTCCTTCAGAACACTCTGAATGACATATTCGAGAAACTCCTCAGCCAGGTCCATATCATCATTGAGGTCGGCAAAAGCAATCTCCGGTTCGACCATCCAGAACTCAGTAAGATGTCTCCTGGTCTTGGACTTTTCCGCCCGAAACGTCGGGCCAAAACAATAGACCTTGCCAAACGCCATTGCACCCGCCTCGGCGTAGAGTTGTCCCGACTGCGTCAAATATGCCTTGCCGAGGTCGAAATAGTCGACTTCAAACAGGGTCGAGGTTCCTTCCGCAGCAGACGGAGTAAGAATGGGAGAATCGATGAGAGTGAATCCGCGGTCGTCAAAGAAATCCCGGATGGCCTTAATGACCCGATGACGCACCCGCATGATGGCATGCTGCTTCGAGGAACGCAGCCAGAGGTGCCGGCGGTCGACAAGGAACTCGATTCCGTGTTCCTTGGGGGTAATGGGGTATTCGCTGGCGAGGTGAATGAGGGAGGCGTCGACAACGTCGATTTCGAACCCGCCGGGGGCGCGGTCATCTTTTCTTACAGAACCGACGACAGAGAAGGATGATTCCTGGGTCAATTCATCGAAGAGGCCGAAGGCCTTTTCGGGGATTTTTCCCTTGACCAGAACACACTGAACCACACCTGTTCCGTCGCGCAGCAAGAGAAACCGTATCTTTCCGCTTGATCGCTTATTGTACAGCCACCCGCGCAGTTCGATTTCTTTCCCAACGTGCCGACCCAGGTCCTCAACGTATGATCGAATCATTCTTTTTCATGGTGTCATGCAATTCAGGAAAAACTCGCATCAATATAGGAAACGAAAGGGTGAGGTTCAAACAAAATCGCAGGAAACGCACGCAGAAAGGAGGCAACCGCGCCCTATTCCTTTTTGTGCTCAGTGGAATCAGCGGATGAGGATTTCGGAACGTCTATGAATTTGGCTTCGCGGACATCCTTGAACTCTTCTTTCGTCTTCTGAGGCGGTTCCGGCACTTTCCCCGTCGGCTGCCCAGGAGTCGACGGACCAAGAAACGGCGCCACGATTCTCCAGATGAACCGCGCAAGAAAGAAGATAATAACCGACCAGATGAGAAACCGAAAGAACACGGTTACGACCCTTTGCTCATCGGATTATAGTACTCGATGGGAGCCCGATTCGGACGAAGGATCTGCTCGAGAAGATCCTGGAAGTCTTTTTCATTGTTGACGAAGTCGATGTCCGTCGCCTTCACGATCAGAAGCGGCGAGGCTTTGTACCGAAAAAAGAAATAGTTATACGCCTCGTTCAGGTCCCGTATGTAGTCCTCCGACATGTTTTCTTCATACCTCCGGCCGCGACTGCGAATGTTCGTCATCAGCCGATCGACACTCGATTGGAGGTAGACGACAAGATCGGGGATGGGAATACTCTTCTCAATTGCACTCAGCACCGCTTCGTAAAGTTTCAACTCTTCGTCCTGCAAGGTGAGATAGGCGAAAATCTTGTCTTTATCGAAGATATAGTCCGACAGTACATAGTTGTGAAACAGATCGGCTTGGAATAATTCCTGTTGCTGCTTGTACCTGCTCAGCAAGAAAAAGATTTGCGTCTGGAAGGCATAGTGGTCCGGATCCTCATAGAATTTGGCAAGGAAAGGATTCTCCTCGAACCTCTCGAGAACAAGGCGTGCCCGCAGGCGCTCGGAAAGCATATTGGCAAGCGTGGTTTTGCCCGCCCCAATCACCCCCTCGATTGCTATGTGTCGAATTTCCCTGCTTGCTGCCTGCACCTAGGACTCCTCTTTGACGGTGAGTTCTTCCGAATATTTTCGAACCGACCCCTGATCGGGGCATTGTTGCAGCAACGCCGAAACGGTCAGGCCGGTTTCCGGGTCCACAAACTCCGGGGAAAGCTCTGCGAGCGGTTCAAGAACAAACCGCCTTTGCGTATTTCCCGGGTGCGGTACGGTGAGCGTATCTGTCTTGAGCCTTTCCGATTCAAAAAAAAGAAGATCAATATCTATTTCGCGGGGACCCCATTTCTGACGTTCGACCCTTCCCACCTCCCGTTCTATTGCTTTGAGGTTCCGATGAAGATCCTCGATCGGCAACGACGTTTCAATCTCGATCACGGCATTCAGGAAATCAGGCTGTTCTTTCACACCGTAGGGCTCCGTTTCATAGATGCCCGATGCACGTGAGATGTGAGTCCCCGCAAGAGCGGCAACCCTTCCGAAAGCGGAACGGAGTGCTGAGAGGCGATCGCCAAGATTCGAACCAAGGCCGAGAAATACGCGGGCCATCATTTTCTCGAACGGATCATTTCCACTTCTACTGTATCGATGACCCCTTTCACCGGGGCACCCGGTTTTCGCACGCGCACATTGACAATCCGAACTTGTCTGAAGTTTCTGAGAATTCCATCGATGATGGCTTGGCCCAGAGACTCAAGCAGGAAATGTTTCCGATCCATGACGGAACCTTTAATGCAATCATACACCCGCTCGTAATCAACGGTGTCCTTCAGGTGATCTGTCTTCGCACCCTTCCTCAGATCGCAATGAAGCTCGACGTCGATTTCGAATTTGCCGCCGAGTGCCTGCTCATCGGAAAGGACTCCATGGTATGCATAGAACACGGCATTGGTGAGCCGAATGACATCAAGTTTTCTGGCTGGCACGGTGGCTATCCGGATTGTTCCGAAAAAGAAAATATATTCAACCAACCTTCAAAAGGCAACGAAGATGGAGGACACAGTGAAGAAAGGTCACATCTTCTCGATCTTCGCCCATGTATCGCGCAGCGTGACCGTACGGTTGAAAACGATCCTGCCGGGTCGCGAATCCTGATCGACACAGAAGTATCCGAGACGCTCGAACTGATATTTTTCCTGAGGTTTGCTCGAAGCGAGGCCCGGCTCCACTTTGCATCCCGTCAGAGCCAGGAGCGAAAGGGGATTGATGGAATCCTTCCAATTTTCTCCGCCGGGGTTTTCGACGCTGAAAAGGCGATCGTACAGCCGAACCTCGGATTCCATTGCATGTTGGGCTGAGACCCAATGGATGGTCCCTTTCACCTTTCGCGAACTCTGGGCAGAGCCGCTCTTCGTTTCAGGATCGTACGTACATCGAAGCTCAACGATCTGTCCGCTTTTCTCGTCCTTGACAACCCCGACACACTTGATGATATAGGCGTACCGTAACCGGACCTCGGCCCCCGGAGAAAGCCTGAAATATTTCTTTGGGGGATCCTCCCGAAAATCATCCTGTTCGATATAAAGGATTCTGGAGAAAGGAACCTTCCTTTTTCCCATGGATTCATCTTCCGGATTGTTCACCGCGTCCAGTTCTTCGACTTTTCCCTCGGGATAGTTTTCAAGTACCACCTTCAATGGCCGCAGAACTGCCATGACCCTTGGTGCGCTCTTGTTCAGACCGTCGCGCAGGCAGTCTTCGAGCATGGCGACATCCACAGTGCTTTCGCTCCTGGCAACACCAATCCGGTCTGCAAATGTCCGCAGCGATTCCGGGGTATACCCACGCCGCCGGAGGCCGCAAATCGTCGGCATTCTGGGATCATCCCACCCCTGAACATGGCCTTCCTCAACAAGCTGCAGCAACCTTCGTTTGCTCATCACGGTATACGTGAGGTTCAGCCGCGCAAACTCGATCTGTTGAGGCGGATAGATCTCGAGCTCCCGGATGAACCAGTCATACAAGGGCCGATGGTCGGCAAATTCAAGAGTGCAGATCGAGTGCGTTATTTTCTCGAGAGAATCGGATTGACCGTGCGCCCAGTCGTATGTCGGATAGATGCACCACGTGTCTCCCGTGCGGTGATGGGTCGCTCGGAGGATTCGGTACATGATCGGGTCCCTCATGTTGAGGTTTGGCGAGGCCATGTCGATCTTTGCGCGAAGGGTGCGTGATCCGTCGGGGAATTCCCCCTTCTTCATTCTTTCGAAGAGATCCAGGTTTTCTTCAATTGTCCTTCCCCTGTAAGGACTGTTCTTCCCCGGCTCAGTGAGCGTGCCCCGATACTCCCGCGTCTGATCGGCGCTCAGATCGCAGACATAGGCCTTCCCTTTCTTGATCAACTTCACCGCATAGTCATGGAGCGTGCTAAAATAGTCTGAGGCATAGAACAGTCTGTCCTCCCAGTCGAATCCAAGCCATTTCACATCCTGCTGTATCGACTCGACATATTCCATTTCCTCCTTGGTGGGATTCGTGTCATCGAACCGCAGGTTGCAGAGCCCGTTGTAGTCCCTTGCCAATCCGAAGTTGAGGCAGATCGATTTGGCATGGCCGATATGAAGGTAGCCGTTCGGCTCGGGGGGAAAGCGAGTGTGCACCCTCCCTTCATGCTTGTTCGTCCTGAGATCGGTGTCAACAATCTCACGAATGAAGTTCTTCCGCTCCGGCGCATCAGCGCTCTCCTGCGCCGGCTTTTCGCTGCTATCAGATTTCATGCAAGTTTCTCGATTGCTCTCATGATTCTGCGAATCGTCTCTTCCTTTCCAAGGAGAGTGAGAATATCATAAAGGCCCGGTCCGGAACCAACTCCCGAAACGGCAAGACGGAGAGGGTGAATCATGTCGCCCGGAGATTTCTTTGCTGCCTCAGCAGTGCTCTTGAGCGCCGCTTCAAATTCCTCTTTCCCCGGTTCCGGGTAACGCGACAAAGCCTCGACGTAACTCTTAAGGAGCGCCGGCGTTTCCTGTTTCCATCGTTTCTTTGCGACTGACGGATCGTATTCACTCGGCGGCTCCAAGAAATACGGGCTTTTCTCTACAAATTCCCGCACGAATGTCGCTCTTTCCCGCATGGCGGCGATGACCCCAAGGAGGTATTTGTCATCGAATGATGTTCTTGTTTTCGTCGGTTGTTGGACCAGATACTCCTTCAGCATGAGCAGAACGTCGTTGTCGCTCTTCATTCGAAGATGCTGGAAATTCAGCCAATTCAGTTTTTCAATATTGAACACTGCTCCGGATTTTCCCACCCGTTCGATGGTGAACGCCTCAACGAGTTGCTCCACGGAAAACAATTCCCGCTCATCACCCGGATTCCATCCAAGGAAAGCCACAAAATTGACAATGGCTTCTTTCAGATAGCCCTTCGCCCGGTATTCCTCCACTGCCACATCCCCCTGGCGCTTGCTGAGCTTGCTCTTGTCGGGATTCAGCAAAAGCGGAAGGTGTGCGTAGAGCGGCACATCCCATCCGAAGTAGCGGTAGAGGATAATGTGTTTTGGAGTGCTCGGCAGCCATTCTTCCCCGCGAATCACGTGGCTGATCTTCATCAAATGGTCATCCACAACGACAGCAAGATGATATGTTGGAAATCCGTCGGACTTCAGAATGACCTGGTCATCGAGTACTTTATAGGCGATCGTCACCTTCCCCCGGATCATGTCATCAAACGTCATTTCCCCCGTTAGCGGTACTTTCATCCGCACGACCGACGTCTCCCCTGCCGTCCGGCGCCGCTCGACCTCTGACGGAGGGAGATCACGGCACGTCCGGTCGTACGAGGGGGACAGTTTCATGGCAATCTGCCGCTGACGAACCTCGTCAAGGCGCTGCGGGCTGCAAAAGCAGTGGTAGGCATTCCCCTGCTGAACAAGCTTCTTCACATGTTCATGGTATATCGTCAGCCGCTGCGATTGCACATAGGGGCCGAACTCCCCTCCCTTCCCCGGTCCCTCGTCGAAATCGATACCGGCCCAGTGAAGGGTCTCGATGAGATTCTCAACGGCTCCTTCGACCATGCGCGATTGATCCGTGTCTTCGATACGAAGGACAAATTTTCCGTGATGGTGTTTTGCGAAGAGATAATTGTAGAGTGCAGTGCGGAGGCCGCCGACGTGAAGAAATCCTGTGGGGCTGGGGGCGAATCGGACGCGGACAGGAGAGGGCATGGTTATCGGAGTTGAAACATAAAAAAGGCGACTGTGCGTCGCCCGACGAAACCCAAGATACACAAATGAAAAGTGAACTGCAAAAAGCGGCGGTTAGTTGACGCCGCAAGCCCCTCCTCCGCAGCAGCAACTGCCGGACGAATCGTCCGACGCGCTGACGGATCTTCCCGAGGCTGAACTCATCGCCGCCATGGGAACCGACATCAATTTCTTATGATTCTTTGAGCCGCATTGCGGGCATTCAATGTCATCAACGATCTCCCGAACTTTGTGGAAGACGTCGTATGTTTTTCCGCATTCGGAGCACTGATAGTCAAAAATCGGCATTGGGCTTCCCTTTCTGTGTGTTGGCCTGCTAAAGATGAGATGCAGCCAACAGGGGATTCGATTCAGGTTCTCTTGTGGCGATTTCGTCCTTGAATATTGAGCATTGAACATTGAACATTGTTGTGTGTGCCCATGCAAGAACAATATCCAATCCTCAACAAACAATGTTCAAGTTTCAAACGAACGAGCTTGCGGAGAGGGAGTCCGCCTTCGGCGGAGAACCCTCGATAGAGGTTACCCCCTATGCCCGACTACGCTTTAAGAAACAAGCTTCGTCGGACAGGCAGGTTCAGTCCCGAATTATCAGCGGGACCACTCCGCGGAAGCGGAGAGGGAGGGATTCGAACCCTCGATAGAGGTTACCCCCTATGCAGGTTTAGCAAACCTGTGCCTTCAGCCACTCGGCCACCTCTCCGTGTGATTGAATCAAGACCAGCAACCCCAATGTATCAAGAAAGTGCCAGATTTCCAAGAAATTGGATGGCACTTCCTCTCCATATCCTCAGCGCCTCTTTTGTGAACTCCGTGGTTGAAATCTTTACCATAAAGGACACCCCGTAGAAATCACGGGGCAAGCAAGAGAAGGCACAGAGGACACAGAGAAAAGAGATCAGACTATCGCGGAGAGCGAGTCCGCCTTCGGCGGAGAACCCCCAAGTTCCAATTCGACTGAAGTTAGAGAGCAAAGCGAACTAACTTCATCGTCGAATTGAGAATCCCGCCTTTTTTGGCGGGATCCGGAAAGCGGAGAGCGAGGGATTCGAACCCCCAAGGGCTTGCGCCCGCTGGTTTTCAAGACCAGTGCAATAGCCGTTCTGCCAGCTCTCCAGAGAAGGAGCTCTCCTAAGATACCGATAATCGTCTCGATTTTCAACGGACTTCGTCGAAAAACAAAACCGCCGGAAGGAGCTTCCCGCGGTTAAATCCGATTGCAGCAACGATATCATGCCTAGTTCAAGCTACCGATGATAGCCACATAGTTCTTTCCGTACTTCTTGGCGCACTTTGGACAGGTGGTGTACCACATGTACCATTTCTTGACGTCCAGATGCTTCCCTTTTGCGTAGCTCTCGAAGTCCTTGCACCAATTCCCTGTCTCTTTGAAATTGCCTTCATAGACTTTGCTGAGAAATTCTCCGCTTAGCGTTGTATTCCCGGCGTCGGGGATATCTTTATCGACTGCAATATAGATGTCCATGTTCCACTTGGACGTGTGATCCGACAATCCAAGATTGTCAGGAACCTTCGCCCCGGCTCCTTCTATCTTCGCCATCACCCTCTTCATGACTGAACCGTAGTTCATCGGCATATAAAAGAGTGTGAAGACTTTGTCTTTGATGAACTTCTTGTTCTTCCACACAAATTGCTTGTCATCCCACGGTTTGGGATCGAATTGAGGGCAGCATTCTTCTTCCTGTGATGTGTTTTCCATTTTGTATGTGACCCTTTCAGCGTAGGCTTTGTTGTTTAAGGTTACCGAGGGCGTGGCCCTCAGTAGTGATATCTATCCCCCTTGGGGCGTCCATTCGCGGCTGAATCCCCAGAAAATCGCATAACCAGGGAATCGATCATTACCTCGTAATAATCCACTTGTTACCGGATTTCCTGAAAATCACGTCATAGTAGTATCCTACACCGTTCGCGGAGTCACTGAAACAGAGGAGCGCCTTTCTATCGTTTTGCGACAACCTCACCAGTTTGTTATTGTCAGATACCAGAAGGAGGACGTTGTCGTCCGTGATCGGGAAGAGCTTTATGCTCGAATCCGAGGCCCTGTCTTTCAGTTCCTTGGCCAGCCTGCTGGCCGTTTCGCCCGGCTTTTTGAAGAATGCGGCGTCCGTCTCTATACTGCGTTCGTCAAACAGGGGGAGTATTTTTTCCACGGTGCCGGCCTTCAGCGCACTCCAGATCTCCCGGTATATGGGCAGGAGCTCTTTTTTCAACCTGGCAGATGTCTCTTCATCCAAACGGCCATCGATATCCGGTCCGGAAAGATCGGTGATGTTGTCGCTTTTGGAGAACTTCCATTCAGGCAGGCCGATTTCAGGAAGCGTAACCGTTCTGGTGACGAGCGCGCCCATCCCTTGAAAAGTCTCTCTCTTCGCCTTTCCAATGACAACATCGCCGTTCTTGGCAAGGGCAAATTCTTTTTTTGAATCCAGTCGCCCCGCCGCTGTGTTGCCCTCAATCCCCGTTGTCCCCTTAGCATCGAACTGAAGCGCGGCTATTGTTACGTTCGCTGCCAGACCGCTCCCCGACGGTCTGACGCGGAGAGTCATCGAACATCTCGTGCTCTTGTTGAACTTTCCCATCTCCCCCTGCTCGTCAACCGGCGCGAGCAACATCATCAGCTCATTGTCTCCTTTCTTTATCCAATGATTGACCGGCAGGTCAAACTTCACAGTCTCCATTTCCACAGCGTGTAGAAGTTGGCCGTTGAGAAGAACAAATCCCATACACAGGTCCGATTCCAGAGAAATCGAAAAATAAGGTCTTTCCATGAGCACGTCGCTCCCTTTTAAGTTGATCACAGTCCCTTCGAAGTTTCTTTCCGCACTTGCCGTATTCTGAGACGCATACTGTTCAAGTGGAAGAAAAGCGAAGGTAAGAATTGTGACAACGAATGCAATGCCAATCAGTGATTTCATTTTCTCTCCTCCAGAACGATCGCCCCAGCGGCGGGGTCATCCCGCCGCCAGATTGACGGTCTGTTCGATATAGTTGTCTTGCCGACCCGATCTCAGATCTATTTCAGAAGAAGCATTTTTCTCACCTCGACAAATCTTCGATTTGGATCGCCGATCGCAATAGCCTCGAGCCGATAGAAATACAAGCCGGATGCGCCGTCACCGATCCATGTTCGCTCATGGTAGCGAGCCTCTTGTTCCTCGTTGACCAGGCTCGCCACACGCTGACCGAGCATAGTATACACCTCCAGGAGCACATGGCTCCGAACTGGGAGGCCGTACCGAATAACGGTAGAGGGATTGAACGGATTAGGGTAGTTCTGAACCAGCGAGAAGTCCTCTGGAATCTGACTCAACAGATCTTCGACCCCTGACGGGACATTCGGAGCTGCATTGACCTCGTTGGAGTATGCACTCTCGTTTTCAGCGCTATCCACTGCCGTGACTCTGAAGTAGTACCGTGTCCCATTGACCAGTCCCGCGAATGTCTTGCTCGTGTCCGTTACTCCTGCCGTCGTCGAGTCAATTTTCAATGTTGGATTCGGTGACTCGCCTCCATAGATCCGATAACGCAGGAAGTCGGAGTCTGTATTTTTCCGCCACTTGATGATGATTGTCGTGCTGGAAGAATCTGTGACCACCAGATTCATTGGTG
>DATECW010000009.1:0-44614 GCA_035286705.1 Bacteroidota bacterium | reverse complement strand
CCAGGATCGGTACCGTTGGACGCTCCTTTTTGTTGGTTCGGACATAGTTCGTTGGCAAACACGAATAGAAGCAGCCACACGAGTCTCACGGGTCCGGTCGGACGAGGAGGGATTCATGGTTTTACAGGATATGCGCTGGCAGATGTCCGTTGCCCTTCGAGTGTCTCTCCGGCTTGCCGTATTCGATACGGAGACGTATGATGTACGTATCAATACATTTGAACAGGATGTCCCGGGGGGGTTTCCCAATGTCCCGCTCTGGGGCAGCGGTATCCGAACTTACTTCCTTGCCGAATATTCGCCCGCAAAAGGGAATCGCATCTCGGCCAAGTATTCCCGACTGATTCGGGACGCAACCGAAGGAGGACAGGAAACGGAACTGCTGAAAGAGCGCATCACCGTGCAGTGGGACATGTCATTCTGAAATTCCGGACTTCACGCTGGATAAAGACGCCGCACTCGCGTACATTGAGGCTGTGAAGTCAGGTCTTTCCTCCATAGCGTTGTCTCTCATTCTGCTCCTCTATACTATTCCTCCGGTGTGGTCACAGGAAGTATCAATCTCCCTTTCATCTCAAATCGACACACTGAGTGCTCAGCTCCTGAGGAATCCAGATGATCGCGCCCTGCAGTTGCGGCTGATCGATGCCTATACGCTTTCATTCAATCCCGAATTGGCACTTCTTGAACTCCTGAACGCTGAAGCACGGGGGAAGTTGATGCGGGAGGGTGCGGGGATCAAGGGAACCGTGCAATTGAGTCTTGAGCAGACCTCTGCAGCGTTCTCATCGCTGACGCAGGCCTATTTGGCCGCCCCATCTGATGAGATTCTCCTGTTGATAGCCATTGTGGAATATGCCCGTGGTGAGACCCAACGAGGATTCTGGGAAATGTCCCGCCTCAAACCTCGCATTCCCGATCTCTCAGTAAAACTCCTTGGCCTCTACGAGCGTTTCTATCTCAATGGGAGGAAGACCATCGCGAGGGCCATCCTGCGCGCGCTGCAGGAGGTGGATCCCGTTGCCTACAGGACGTATTTCCCGGTTCCTCAAATCTCAATCTTGTCGCCTTCTGACAACTATGCAACAGAGGCCGCCCAGGTCTCAGTTGCCCTCGAAGTTCGTCACAGCCGCCCGATCCAGATGATCCGAGTCGGAGGATTGGTTGTGTACGACAGGGGCGAATGGAAGGGCGGGTCTGCGAATGAGACCTTCAGCCAGAGCTACACGACCCTTCTGTCCATCCAGGAGGGGAGGAACCCGATTGTCATTCAGGCCTCGGATATCTTCGGGAACGAAACATCCGATACCGTTCTTGTGAACGGGATGAATTTCAATCGCCTTGCTTCATGGAATTCGCCGTTGGTTGACTCGCTCCGAAAAGGCTTGCAGTATCTTCAGAATTACATTCCAGACAGCATATTGACCGGAGAACAGCGAAACGTCGCCCGCGCGCTCATCATAGCGGGAACGGCGTCGGCGGATTCAACGGACCTGTTCAATCGCGGGATGTTCCTTCACGAGTTTCTTACAAATCCTGTCAGCGGAATCATCCCCCCTGCAAACGCGAAACTGCTCTTGAAGCATCGAGTTGAAGAGCTAACGATGAAAATGGTTCTCGACGACTGGCTCCTCAAAGGTGCTACGTTCCAGAGTGTGACGGTTGTGTACTGCGCGGGGAATTGGAAGATAACGGAAGATCATTGGTTGCTACAGGACCGCAGGGGAGGGGCGGTTGACGTCAAGCCCTATGTGCAGCAACTGAGCTCACTGGCGACAGCCGGAGTAGTCATCATCGTGGATGGGACAATCGACAACCGCGCTCCGCTTGAGGGCGAATTGCGCCGGCTTGTCGGAAGTGCGACAATTCCTTTCGAAGTGGTTGTTCTTCCCGACGGTGCAGCCTGGCCTTGGCAGTGGTCTGTTGCCACTTTGAACCCCGATTCAGTCAAAGGGACTGTGGAAAGTGACGGCTCTCTCGACGCCCGGGATTTCCCAGAGTACTTCCGGGGAGCTCTTGCGCTCAGTGGTGAACTCCCGGCGATTCCGATCGCGAGGAATCCAGCGTCTGTGATTGTCGCGGTTACCGAAAGGATGCTCTCTTCTCTCTCTCAAAAGCTCACAAAGGAAAAGATCGACGATTCCGCGAAAGGGAAGATCCTGACATTCAGCAGCGATTGGAGGAGGTACAACGAAATCTCGCGATACCTCTCCAATCAGTTCAGCATATCGGACTTCATCATTCGAGTTGAAGAGTATCTACGCCGCGGTGGAGGAGGGGAGAAATGACAAAGACCGCTCTTGTGCTGGCTGGAATTATGATGGCGGGAATGACGGTATGTGAGGTCCATGCTCAGGGTGCAAGTTACCTCCAAGGGCTCTTTATCGGTTCAGACGGGACACCGGCCAAACAAGCTCCAGGAGCCGAAGAGAGTCTTGAGGGATTCCATAATGAATTCCTCCAGTCCATGGGGTTTCGATCGAGAGGCAACACGGTCCTGGCACTTTCGGCATTGACAGAACAATCGGTTTTCGATCGGATTGCAGCGCTGCCGCTTTCCACAGACTCGGGAGACGTGGTCATTGCCGTGGCTTTGGGTGGATGGCAGAAGGATCCGGCACACAGCGAATTTTCCGCTCTGTTTTCAGTCCATCCCGACAAGCTCACGGTGGACTATTTTCTGAATTTCATGCTCTTTCTTCCAGTTCGGACCACGGTGGTGTTCATTCTCGCTCCCCGGCAACATCCGTTTCCCCTCGACATCTTTCAGGGACAGAGAGCTGGAGTTGGTGGCGGTGGCAAGTATCTTGTCGTTCTTCAGCCGAAAAATCAGGAAGACTTCGACACCACGATCGATGCGTTTCACGACATTGTGGAAAAGACCGGAGAAGCAGGATCCGGAGATCGCAACTCGGACGGATTCCTCTCGTTTACGGAATGGCTATCTTTGTTCGAGCAACTATCCACGCCGGAGTTCACCGTGCTCTCGTATCGGATTGTCGAAGGTCCCGACGTTCAACTCAAACAGCTCCAATGAAGCATCCTGGCACCATACTCAGGCATGCAGGGTTCGTTGCCTTGCTCGTTCTTGAATCTGTCACTGCCCAGCAGACAAGGAAAAACGCCTTCGTGTACCTCAACCAGTTGGATTTCAGCCGATATCCGAAGGTGGATCTCTATGCCACCTTCGTGGACCGCAATAGCGAATCTGTGCCTATGAGCCTCAAGGATTCCGCCTGGATGTCTATTGTGCATAAGAGCGTGCCCGTGAGTCTTACCGATGTCCAATCAGTCATCGACTTGAAACAGCGGGGAGAATCCGAACTCTACATTGCAATGGTGTTTGATAACTCTGCCTCGATGGAAGGGAGGAGCCAGCTGCTGGTAACGGCGGCAACGCAATTTATCGACAGCCTCAAGGCAGGCGATTATGTGGCATTGATTGATTTTGGTGACGGTCGTCGGACGGTGGAAATTGTGGAATCCAGGAAACCTGTCTATGCACGACAGCGAAGCCCGTTCAGCAATTCCAAACCGTTCCTCAGAAAGAACCTCACAACAGGGATCATGACGCAACGTACATTCTTGTACGATGGGTTGATGTTTGGATTGTCGGCACTAAATGGTGCCAATGTCCTTGGGAGAAAGGCAGTGATTCTTTTTTCCGACGGTGAGGACAATGGGTCGGAGACGGGACTCGAACAGGTTCAACGTACGCTCACGGCATACAACATTCCCGTCTATGCGATCGACCTTAACGTAGCCGAAAACAAAACACTGAAAGATCTCGCAGTGAAATCCGGCGGGGAATATTTCTTTGTGAAAGAAGCAAACGATCTCCAATCCCTGTATCAAACCGTTCTGAAAATCCTGAAAAGCCAGTATCGTATCACATACAACTCCCCCGAAGCGACGATCACAGGAGACATCTACCCTGTCCGATTTGTTCTTTCGGGAAACTTCGTCGGTCAGTCGCAACGTACGTTCACGGTGGATGGAGAAAACATCGGGTTTTACAATCTGGTCTATCTTGAAACGATCGGCAAGGAATCCCTCCGGAGCTACATGGACTATCTCTCAGGTTTCCCCCGTTCGAAGCATGCCGATCAGATATTGTTGAAGATCGGTCGATTCTGGCAGCAGCGGGGGGAATATGCCAGGGCTCTTTCGGTTTTCAACATTATTCTTCGCAATCCCACAAGCAGCGTCTACAGCGACGCGCTTCTCGAAAAAGCGGATCTGTACAAGGCGGCAAAACAGTTTCGTGCAGCCCAGCAGGCTTACAGTGAGGTTCTGGGCAGTCAGATCACCGGCTCAGTTCGGGCAAGAGCTCTCTTGGAACTGGCCAAATCGTATACTGCCGAGGGGAATTTTGCGATGGCCCTGAACACATACTCGACCCTGAGTTCACAATACGAAGGAACGGAGCTTGCCTCCGAGGCCTTTCTTCAGGCAGCGACTCTGAGTATGGAAATGGGAGATCTTCCGGCCGCAGCGAAGAATCTCGAGGAAGTGGTGACAAACTACGGCGATTCGAGGTCGGCAGTGTTCGCTCGCATGGAACTGGCCCGGATTGCGGAAACCGAGCAGCGCCGTGCGGATGCGATCGCATTGTATCGCGAAGTCCTTGCCTCGAATGTCGATGCCGATATCAGAGAAGACACCTCGCTGAAACTTGCACGCCTGTTAAAGGAAACGGGACAGCTGGCTGAGGCAATCGACGCGTATTCGGGAATCATGAATGCTTCGAAGTCGATTGTTACCGGCTACACCTGTCAGCAGGAACTTATCCCACTCCTTCTGATGACGGGCCGCATCATGGAGGCGAGGACATTGTTTGAGTCTCTGACCCCGAGTGCTCGCAACGATCTGGCGGAGCACAATCCCTCAATCCCGATTACTCTCAATGGTGTGAACGGCACCAGCCTCTCAAACGGTGCGTACGTGCTCCATCACCCGGATCCTTCGGCGAGCTCACCGATAGAACCCGTAGAATGGCCCGAGGCACTTCAGAAATTCGCCGTTGTTGGTCCCCTCTATTCCATCAAAGGCACTGCGGTTGGATCCAGTGTTTCCCTCCCGGTTGAGGAGTCGTGGATTTCGAGAAATATGGTCGTCCCGGGAACAGCGGGAGTCTATCGCTTTGAAAACGGGAACTGGCTCGCGGTAACGAGGGAATTCAAAGGCCAATCCCGATCTTTCGAGTTCTCCTCAGAGAAGCAGGGGATCTACGCCATCCTCGCCAAAGAACCGCGGGTCATTCGCTTGTTCAATATCTATTTTGATCTCGGGAAGGCCACAATCCGCAAAGAGGCAGAACAGAATCTGTACGAGGTCATCGATGCAATGAAGGCACTGACCGATGTGCGTCTCGAAATCGCAGGACACACGGATTCTACCGGCAGGGAGGAAGAGAATATCGACCTGTCGTCGCGACGGGCGCAAGCCATCAGAGACTTCATGGTTCAGAACGGAGTTGCGGCAGCCCGCTTACTGGCCCGGGGCTACGGCAGCCAGTATCCAATTGCACCCAACGACACTCCGGAGAATCTTCAGAAAAACCGGAGAAGCGAATTCACCGTTATCTCGACGATTGCGGATCCGATCCAGAAAACGACGGGAGAGACCCTTCGATACACGGTTCTGCTGAAATCCTTCCGAAGTCCCAAAGACGCATATGAAGAGAAGAAATTGTATCAGGGCCTCGATATCCCGGTTGCAATCGTCACGAATGATGAAAAACAAACTGACCGGTATGAACTCACTCTCGGGACGTATGCCAGCGAAGACGAAGCCCTGAGTGTGATTGAACGTTTTAAAAAGGAATACAAAAACATCGAACCGATTCTTGTGAAGTCGAATAGATCACGATGATCCTCTCGAGACGATATGTGTGGTTGCTCCTTCTCTTTCTGGGCGCTGCCGCACGCGTACAAACTCAGGATTTGAAGCAGGAGTGGACGAGGATTCAGGCGGAGTTTCTGTCGGGGATGCATGACTCGGTCGTTATTCACATCCGGCCGTTCATTGCGGAGCTTGAGAAACAGAATCTCAAACCGCAGCTCAGCGTTGCATTGTTCCACTATGGGGTCAGCCTTGCTCAGATCGGAAGTCTCATCGAGTCGGATTCTGCTTTCACAAAGGCAAAGGCTGTTGCATACGATGCCGGCCTAAGGGAGAAGGTCGGAGAGATCGAGCAAAAACAGGCGCAGGTGTATCTCGGGTTGGGAAAAGGATTGGAGAGATCCGATCCCTCCGGCGCGGCACGCTATTACACCCGGGCACTGTCGATCCTTGGAAGTCAAGGAGACGTAAAGGCATTGGCCCCCCTCTATTATCAACGCGGTCTTCTCTATCGTTCAATCGGCGATACATCCCTGGCCATTGCCGATTTTGAATCCGGCCTGCAAGGGATGCAATCAGATGATGTTCAATTGCGCAGATCCTTCGTTGCGCTGCTGACAGAGTTGTATCTCACGACGGGGCAACATGAGAAGGCAAGGGAGCTTACTGCCGGCACGTCTGCAACCAAAAGCCGTGTGGAATATATCATCAAGCTTGCCTTCGAAGCAGAACAGTCCGGTGACAGGAAGAAGGCCGAGGAACTTCTGGCCTCGATTCAAACCGATGTATTGGCGGATGCCGACCCTACGAGGATTTTTGAATACGTGAAGAAGCGCTATTCCCTGGCAGAAAAAAGGGGAGCGCAGACATCGAGAGACACGCTCGAATCGATCATCAAACACAGTTCGAAGGCCTCGCCGGCCCTCCAGTTCCGTCTGCAGCATCTCATGGGACTCGCACTTGTGCAGGCGGGAGACGTCTCCGCGGCAGGGGAACGGGTTCGGGTGATGGAGCGTTTTGTCGCTCAGGCGAACCTTCCCCCCGATTCTCGTTCCCTCCTTTCCCAAATCCAGGGCGACGTGGCGTATCTCCGCGGTGACTATCAAAGTGCAATTGCTGCATACAGGGCTGCTCTGAAATCGGAGAGTGCCTTTGATTCCGAAACGCTTCTCAGCATGTCGAATAACCTTGGTTTGGCGTTATCGAAGGATGGGAGAGACGAAGAAGCCCTTGCAGAGTTCGATCGAATGGCGGCCAATGCAGATGGACGTGCACTCCCACTCTACAGGATCCAGGCCGACCTGAACGGGGGAATCGTCCTGATCAAGCTTGACCGCGTCAAGGAAGCAACAGAGCGGCTCACCGCGGCGAAGGAACTTGCCGAACGGCAGGGTGACGTTACGCTCCGTATTATGGCTTCCCTGCGGCTTGCGGAAAGCTATCGACGCGGCGGATTTGAGCAATTCGCGGATCAGATGTTTGAAGAGGTCAGGCAGGATCAGAATCGCCTTGAGAATCCGATGAACAGGATACAAGTCCTTCAGTCTCTCGCTGCAAACGCGAAGATTCGCGGAAACAAATACATGGCCCTCTTCAACCTCAGACAGGCCTATGATCTGACGCTGCAGATTGGGGCGCTGGGATTTCAGGGATCCCTTACCATCGACCTTGCGGATACTTATTTTCTTGTGGACAGTCTTGAGTCAGCCGCGAGAATGTACCGGAGGGCACTTGAGCTCTATGGTGGAACGGGGGAGAGGGGGGTCATCGTAGAACAGCATTACAAGCTTGGCCAATGCTACCTCACGACCTCCCAATTCGATTCTGCCCGCTCGGAAATTCTCACGGGCCTGTCGCTCCTTGTCGACCGGAAGACAACACAGTATGCTTCAGTTTCACTCGAATCTGTCAGCGATGCGGATCTTTTCGGTCAAGGGCTGGCAAACCTGGGATTCATCGACCTGATTGAGGGATTCCGGAAGAAAGAAATCCGCAGACTCCTGTCAGCTCTTGAAGAAGTCCGTCGTTCGGTTGAAGTGTTCGAACGGAAAAAAGGAGTGGGGGTGACGCAGACCCAGAAGGAATCCGAACAGCTTCGGAACGTCAATGCGTACCGACTACTGGTGGACGTGGCGTCGGCATTATTTGAAATGACCCGGGACCCGCAATATTTTGAACTGGCTTTCAACACCAGTGAAAAATCGCGCGCGGAAGCGTTTGTGACGGATGTTGGGGCGCAACTGATTGCTAAAATAAACGATCCAAATGTAAAAGAGCTGTCCGAGGTCGCAGCAAGAATCGTGGAAGAAAGAATGCAGGAACGGAGCCCCACAAGCATTGACCTGACATCGGGGCAGCAAACCCGCGGATTGACAGTGAAGGGCGGGGATGCGGCAAAGACGGATGAGAAAACCCTGGCACTCTATGAAAGGATCGTCAGGGACCTGGCATCCAAGAATAACAAGGCCGCGCAGCTGGTGAGCGTAAATACGATGAATCTCCAATCGGTGCGCAACGCTCTTTCGTCGAACGATATGCTGCTGAGTTACTATGTCTCGATCGACAAGCTCTATTTATTTGCGGTTTCGAAAGGAGATGTCTCGCTGCGAACTATCCACTGGAATCCCGAAGAAATTGCGGGGAAGGTCGAGGCCTTTCGTTCGGCGGTCCACGATCTGAAACGCACCGATTTCCGGCTTCTCGGACGGGAACTTTACGATTCTCTTATCGCACCGGTACGGACGGTCATTGAAGGGAAGCGTCTTACAATTATTCCGTCGGGGAGACTCAATAACCTCCCCTTTGCCGCGTTGATGGAAGGAGATCGATTCCTTGCGGAACAATTCGATATGACGGTTCTGCCAAATGTGAGCACGCTCCAGTTTGTCACGAAGGAAAAGAAGCTCTCGTCGGTACCGAAGGTTATTGCCCTGGGAAATCCCATCAACCCGAGAGTGACCCGCCTCCCGGGGACTGAACGGGAAGTGGAAAACATCAGAACGATTTACCCGGGATCTCTTGTTCTTCTCGCAGGACAGGCAACGGAAACGAATTGTCGCAATCAAATGGCCGGCTTCGATATAATCCACATCGCCTCCCACGGCCTGTTTAACGACAACTACCCATTGCTCTCTTCCCTTGTGCTCTCGCCGGATCTCTCCAACGACGGCTTCCTTGAGGTCCATGAGCTGTATAACCTGAATCTCACCAAAGCCAGCCTTGTGATTCTCTCGGCCTGCGAAACAGGCCTGTCTCTGATCAGGAAAAATGACGATGTCATAGGGCTGGTGCGCGGGTTCCTCTATGCAGGTGTCCCGAGCGTCGTTGCCAGCCTCTGGAAGGTAGATGACGAAGCCACAGCCGCACTCATGTCCAACTTCCACCTCCTTCTCAAACTGGGGAATTCGAAGGGAGAAGCCCTTCGAAAGGCCCAGCTCCAGCTCATGCGCACAGAACGCACACAGCATCCCTATTTCTGGGCGGCGTTTGTCCTGTACGGTAGCCCCGACTAGCAGAAGTCCGACATCTGCAATAGCTGCGCGCTGTTGATGTCGGACTTCTGGCCTTGTACCCTGTTTTTGCGACTCCCCGGATTTTTTCGTATTTTTGTTCTGCAAATGAAATTACCATGCATCCCAAGAAGGGCAAAATAGTCGTTGGCATGAGCGGAGGCGTCGACTCATCGGTTGCCGCAGCCCTGTTGCTTGAGCAGGGCTTCGAAGTCATTGGTGTGACCATGAAGACCTATGAGTTCGACGACGTCGGCGGGAATATTCAGAATGAAGCCAGTTGTTGCGGGCTGGGAGCCGTCAACGACGCCCGGCTCGTCGCCTCGTCGCTTGGAATTCCGCATTATGTGGTTGATTTTCGGGAAGCATTTGGCCGCGAGGTTATCGCCAATTTTGTGGATGAGTACTTGAAAGGAAGAACTCCTAATCCGTGCGTCATCTGCAATCGCGAAATCAAATGGGGTGAACTCCTCAGAAAGGCCGAATCCCTCGGAGCCGACCGCATTGCAACAGGCCATTATGCAAGAGTCAGGTTCGACGATACGCGAAGCAGATATGTCGTCGCCCGCGGCCGCAATACGGAAAAAGATCAATCCTATGCATTGTGGGCTGTTTCGCAGGAGGCATTGGCGAAAACACTTTTTCCCCTTGGAGATCTCTCAAAACCGGAAGTGCGTACTATCGCGGCAGGGCTTGGACTTCGAACGGCAACGAAACAGGAAAGCTACGAGATCTGCTTCGTGCCCGACGATCGGTATGATCGGTTTCTCAATGAGAGGGTCCCGGATCTTCAACAGCGGCTGAATGGAGGCGAGATTCTTCTTGACGGAAAAGTCGTTGGACATCACCAGGGGTATCCTTTTTACACAGTGGGTCAGAGGCGCGGGATAGGCGCCTTTGGGAAGAAGATGTATGTCACTGGAATCGATCGCGACAGCAATACGGTGACGATCGGGCCCGATGACGCGCTCTTTCACCGGAACCTTACGGCGACGGGGGCCAATTGGATGGCCGGCAATCCCTCTCTCGGGACGATGCGAGTCCAGGCGAAGGTTCGCTATAAGGATGAGGCGACCCCCGCTACCGTTGTCATTGATTCCGAAAGATCATTCCACCTGACGTTTGACGAACCCAAGCGGGCAATCACTCCGGGTCAGTCGGTGGTCATGTACGACGGTGAAGTTGTTGCAGGAGGCGGGGTTATCGAAACCGTTATTGACTGAGGAAACACTGGGAAAAGAAACATGATGAGGCTCATTCCTGGGATGGAGTGAGCCTTTTTCTTTCCCGAGAATGGGAAACTTTTGCATCCACTGTCCGTTTTATGCGCAGAAAGACGTGAAATACTCCGGTTCAGATGATCAGTCCCTGGTTCGCGCCTTTCAAGAGGGCGACGAAAAGGCCTTCGAGGAAATCGTGCGGCGCTATCAGCGTCAGGTTGCCAACATTGTGTACCTGACAATGGGAAGCCGGAACGAGGTCGAGGATTTGACACAGGAGGTCTTTCTCAGAGTCTACCGATCGATCGGCAAAGTGAATGTTGAACTGTCGCTTTTCTCCTGGATCTATCGAATAGCGCTCAACCTCTGCATCGACGAGCTTCGGAGAAAAAAAATCAAACGCATGCTGGCGTTCGATACATCGGAGGAAGCAACCTCTGACCATTTGTCACTGCTGCAGGATTCAACCCGAGCCTCCGACGATCTGATGTCACACGAGAAAAAAGAGCAGATTCTTGCTGCACTTCGTAAGCTGACGCCTGCGCACCGGACAGCGCTGGTTCTTCGGGAATATGAGGATATGAGTTATAGGGAAATTGCAGAGGCACTTCACATCACCGAACAGGCCGTGAAATCGAGAATCTTCAGGGCACGGGAAGAGTTGAAGGACCTGCTCAAGGCCTATTTCAGGGAGCGGCTATGAACCACAAGAATATGCGAAAAATGATTTCGGCATCCATCGACGGCGAGCTTCGCCCGGGCGATCAACAGATCGTGATGAGTCATTTGGAGCAATGTCATGAATGCCGTTTGTTCGATGATCAGCTTCGACAGACATCGCGCGCGATCAAGGAAGCGGGGGATTTTCGCCTGCCCGAAGGATTTGCCTATGAAGTGCTCCGGGTTGCCCGCCGGGAGGGAGAGGAGTCGCGTCTGTGGCTCCCGGTTGAACAGATTGCCAGGCGATTTGTCCTGGCGCTCACAGTTGCCGTCATGATTTTTGTCAGCCTTTCGATGGTCGTGCAGCCGGACGAACCGGTTATCATGGAGCCGTATTTGTCGGGAGAACAATCCGATTCATCGGTGACGCGAACACTGCTCACGAAGGAAGAGCTGTCCAAGGACGATGTCCTGTTCGCTGCCGTTACCCGAAAGTAATGGAGAACGTATGCAAGCCAAATCAAAAACCCTCATGTTTATTTTGCTGAGTTTCGTCCTCGGAATTGTCGGCGGCGGCTACTTCGGTGCTTCGTATCTTGCGTCCAAGCGAAACTCCCGCCCCTCACACCAGGGTGTGAGGAAGGAATTCTCCGAGCGGCTCAAGCTCACAGGCATCCAGCCGGCACAGGTCGACTCGATTCTTGAGGCGAGCAGGAAGAGATTCGGTGAAATACGAAAAGAATACGACGAAGTGTTTCGTCATCAACGCGATTCACTGAGAAGGGGAATCAGATCGATTTTGTCGCCCGAACAAAACCTTTTGTACGATCAATACATCAAAGAGATGGACGAGCGGGAATCCCGTTATAGGAAAGAGAATAAATAACAAGGAGTGTGTTCGATGAAACGCATGTACGTCTTTGTCGCGGTGGCAGTCGTCGTCATAGGGAGTGTGGGTTATTATATCATTGGAAATGGAACAGACAATGAAGCGATTCAGCCGGTTGGGCAAATGACGCGCATCGTCACTGTGACGCGAGGAAATCTTGACCTTTCGGTCTCGGCAAACGGTGTTGTCCAGCCAATTGACAAGGTCGAGATCAAATCCAAAGCGAGCGGACAGATTGAAAAGCTCGAATTCGAGGAGGGGCAGCTTGTGCAAAAGGGAGTCCTCCTGATTGAATTGGACCGGAGAACGGCGCAGAATGACTACGATCAGGCAAAAGCCGACCTGGCAGTGGCAGAGTCGAACCTCCTTCAGGCGCAAAATAACTACCGGCGCTCGACGGAGCTGTTCGAGAAAAGCCTGATCTCTGAACAGGAGAAAGACCAGACGACTGTTGACAAGGTTCGCGCCGAAGCACAGTTGGTGAAGGCAAAGGCAGTTCTCTCCACGGCCGACGAACGATTGCGGGACACGAGAATCGTCTCTCCTATTACGGGTGTCATCCTGGGTCGCAGCGTTGCTCTGGGACAGATTATTTCTTCAGGAACTTCGAATGTCAGCGGCGGAACCCTTCTGGCGACCATCGCCGATATGGATGAAGTCTACGTCGAAACAAACGTCGATGAAGTCGACATAGGAAAGGTCCAGGTTGGACATCAGGCGAAAGTGGTGGCGGATGCGTTCCCCGAAGATACGTTCCGGGGCGAAGTGATCCGCATCGCGCCCCTCGGCAAAACACAGCAAAACGTGACGACCTTCAGCGTGATCATTTTGGTGCGGAATATTGGGAGCAAGCTGAAGGCGGGGATGAGCGCTTCAGTGGACATTGAGATCTTTAATCGACGGGACGTCCTTCTTCTGCCGGCGGAGGCCTTGAAAGACCCCAGAACCGAACAGGGGCGTGTCCTTATGGCTTCCATCCGCGAACGAGAGGAAGCGAACAATCCGAAAGGCGACTCGGTCAAACCGAGTGAGAGCACTGCCACGGCACCCATGCCGACGAACCCCGATGAAATTCGGCAACGGATGGCAAGCATGTCTCCCGAAGAACAGCAGAAGTATCGGGAGCAAATGAGGCAACGCTTCCAGAACATGTCTCAGGAGGAGCGACAACGGCTCTTTTCGCAAATGGGGAGGCAGGTTGGAGCGGGCGGCGGTGGCGGCATGAGGCGCCAGACCCAATCCGCCCGCCCGGATGCACCGAAAGAACGGATTGTGGAGGTGAGAGAGGGCGATGAATTTGTCGCAAAAGTGGTGAAGGTCGGAGCGACCAACTACGACTTCGGTGAGATTCTCGAGGGACTAAAGGACGGGGATGAAGTGCGGATTACGACAATTTCTCGTGCAAAGATCGCAGCGGAAGCGATGAATGAGCGGATGCGCAACATGTCAGGTGTGGGCGGAATCGGCGGAAGCGCGACCCGTGCGGCCACGGGCGGCGGAAGAAGGTAAAAGAGAGCCATGAACCTCAATGAGAGTTTTCTGACCGCCCTCAGCGCTCTGTTTGCGAACAAACTGCGTGCACTCCTGACGATGTTGGGCATTATCATCGGCGTCGCCGCAGTCATCACCATGATCGGGATCGGCGAAGGCGCACAGATTGCCGTCATGGAAAGAATCCAAGCGCTGGGATCGAACCTTTTATTTGTGAGCCCCGGAGCCCAGAGGGGCGGGGGTGTTACGGTTATTCAATTCGGGACAAGCCAGCGTTTGCGGAATGAAGATGCAGAGAGCATTGCAGAGCGTGTCACGGCAATCGAAGCAGTTGTCCCGGAATTCAACCGCAATGCCCAGGTGAAGTACGAGAACCGCAATTGGAATACGCGGATTATCGGAACTGTACCGGAATATGAAACGGTGAGGAACTTTGCTGCCGTTGCCGGACGTTACTTTACTAAGTCCGAGGAGAAGTCCTACGCAAAGGTGGCTGTGATCGGGCAGACGATCGCCGATAACCTGTTCCCAAATCAGGACCCTTTAGGGAAATCCATGAGGATCTCCGGTCAATCGTTTCAGGTGATCGGAATTCTGGAAACCAAGGGCCAAAGTGGATTTCAGAATCCCGACGATCAGATCATTGTGCCTCTTTCAACGGCTCAACGGAGGATTTTCGGGGTCGATTATGTAAGTCAGATTACAGCAAAAGTTATTGATGACAAGAGGATGGATGAGGCGTTCTATGAAATTGAACGCGTCATTCGCCGGCAACATAAGCTTCGCGAAGATCAGGACAACGATTTCACGATAAGGAACCAAGCTGACATCATCACAACATTTCAACAGACGCAGGAGACCTTCACATACCTGCTTGCAGGTATTGCGGCGGTCTCTCTCTTGGTTGGCGGGATCGGCATCATGAATATCATGATTGTCTCGGTAACGGAACGAACGAAGGAAATAGGCATTCGAAAAGCCATCGGGGCCAGGAAGAAGGACGTCATGCTTCAATTCCTTATAGAGTCAGTCGTCATGAGCGTGATGGGCGGTGTCCTGGGGATCCTCTTTGGAATCGGTGGCTCAATCCTTATCACATCATACGGGAATCTCCCATCATCAATCTCTCCAAATGCCATTCTCATGAGTTTCTTCTTTGCTTCCTTTGTAGGCGTGTTTTTCGGATTGTATCCTGCATGGAAGGCATCCGAATCGAATGTCATTGATTCACTGAGATACGAATAAACGAGAAAGAACCATGGGTCAGAAACTCCTGAGCATTCTCGGCGGAACAGCTGTTTTCGTTCTCATGGGATGTGGAAACTCACCATCGCCAGACCAAAGTCAGAAACGCCCTGTTATTTTTGTCGATGTCGAAGTGGCAAAACAGATGCCGATTGTTGCGACAGTGACGGCAACCGGAACGATTACCGCAAAGAACGAAGTCAAGATCCTGGCCCAGACGGAAGGGAAGATTACATTCCTTGGCGTTGAAGAAGGCGCTTTCGTGAAGGCGGCGCAGATTCTCGTCAAGCTTGATGCATCGGTCTTGGCAGCACAAGCAAAAGAGGCGGAGGCAAATGCTGCCGATGCGAAGGCAAACTATGACAGGCTCAACCGGCTGATGAAATCAGGACTGATATCCGAGCAGGAATTCGAACAGGCGAAAACAAGGAACAATGTGCTGAAGGCACGGCTCGAATATCAGAGGGCCCTTCTCGAATACACGACGATCAAATCCCCCATTTCGGGAGTTGTCACTTTTCGCGGCGTACGGGAGGGAGACATTGCGGTGCCGCGTGCCCACCTGTTGACCATTAGCGATCCTGCCACCCTGGTCATGGAAATCAACATCTCAGAACTCGAAGTGCCGAAGATTAATATTGGTGACCCGGTGACAATCAAGATTGACGCCTATCCGAATGAGGATTTTATGGGGAAAGTACGTCGGGTGTTTCCGTCGAGCGATCCGCTCACACGTTTGGTGAAAGTCGAAGTGCAACTCACCGACCGGGATGACCGCCTTTTCCCGGGCCTTTTTGCAAGGGCCGTATTGACCTCTTCGAAGAAAGATCGGGCAACGGTTCTGAGCAACGATGCGATCATGACAAACTCTGCGGGGCTCAATACGGCGTTCGTCGTCGTTGATTCACTTGTTGAAAAAAGAGACCTGAAATTGGGGATTCGTGAAGGAAACAGGTCGGAGATTCTCGGAGGGGTCGCAGCAGGGGAAAAAGTCGTGGTGGCTGGTCAAAGTACATTGAATCCGGGAATGGTGGTTCGAATAGCAAGGGAGCGACAATGACGTCGTTGGATACCATCTACCGCAAACAGTCACCGGCAGAGAAGAAGTCACTGGCTGACTGGGCAATCATGCACCCGATCGGGGTAACCATGCTGGTCTCGGTCGTTGTGGTGCTTGGCTTGTATTTTCTCTCGAATCTCCAGGTTGACCTTTTGCCAAAGCTTATCTATCCCCAGATTCGTGTTTTCGTTTCCAACCGTGGCGTCGATCCCCTCGTTATGGAGGAAACGGTGACGAGGGTTGTGGAGTCGAGATTGGCAACGACGGAGGATGCCACCAAAGTCGAATCATCCAGCACGGAGGGACGTTCCAACGTTACCTTGAATTTTGACTATGGGAAGGATATCGATCTTGCGCTTCGCGATGCAAGCACGAAACTCGATCAGGCCAGGGCAGGTCTGCCTCGTGAAGTCGATCCCCCCGTGATTTTCAAGGCTGATCCGTCACAGATCGCGATCTTCGAAATTGCCATCTCCTCCAATTCGCTTGACCTTGTTCGGTTGCGACGGTGGTGCCAGGAGGAGTTGACAAACTATTTCCTGACCGTTCCCGGCGTTGCTTCGGTGGACGTTGCCGGCGGGCTGGAACGGGAAATCCAGGTGATCATCGATCAGAAGCGGCTTCAGGGATATGGACTGGCAGTGACAGAGGTGCTCCGTGCCATTCGAGACGCCAACGTCGATCAGACGGGGGGACGTGTGACGGCTGGTCGGAGAGACTACCTGAGCCGCACCGAGGGCAAATTCGCGTCGGTTGATGAATTACGCGAGGTCCCAATTCGTGTGCGCGGAATGTCGGGAGACCAGCGCATCAAGATAGGCGATATTGCGCGCGTTGAAGACAGTCACAGGGAACAGCGTGTGTTCGCGACGCTCAATGATGTTCCGAGTGTGAAGGTCAGTATTCAGAAACAGCCTAATGCGAACACCGTCGAAGTCAATGACGGACTCAAAGAAAAACTTGAATTCATGCGGAACAATAATATCATTCCGGCCGGCCTCGCAATCCGCGTCGTCAATGATCAGTCGTACTATATCCGCAACTCTCTCTCGAGCGTGACCGATGCTGCTCTCATCGGCGGTGTTCTCGCAATGGTCGTGGTGGGACTATTCCTCGGAAGTTGGCGCCGCACGTTCATTATCGCAACGTCGGTTCCTATTGCCATCCTGGCTACGTTCGGCATGATGGGGCTGGGGGACCTGACCCTGAATATCATTTCCCTTGGAGGCCTTGCGTTGGGGATTGGAATGCTGGTTGACAATTCGATCGTCATGCTGGAGAACATTTCCCGACACCAGAAGGATCATCCGAATCCCGTTGAGGCGGCGCACTATGGAAGTAATGAGGTTATTTCCGCCGTTGTGGCATCCACCACAACCAATCTCGCTTCCGTAGTCCCGTTCCTTCTCATTTCGGGTTTGGCTGCGTTGTTCTTCAAGGAACTGATCCTGACGATTTCCTTTGCGATTATCGGGTCGTTGCTCGTTTCCATCACACTTGTCCCGATGCTTTCAGCCATGCTTTTCAAGTACGAAGAGACACACAAACGAAAAGTTTCGGCGCTGATGACACGCGTGGAACGGGGTTTAACCAATCTCAATCAGCACTATCAGATATTGTTGCGATGGACAACCCAGCACCGGATCATTGTTCTTTCAGGAGCTGTCATCATTTTTGTTGGATGTCTTTTCCTTTTTGGCCAGCTCGGATCCGAGTTCCTTCCATATATGGATGACGGAAGAATCAGTGTCCGCGTTGAAATGCCTCCCAGCACGACTGTGGGGGAAACAAGAATTGTGTCCGATCAACTTGAAGCAATCATCAAAACGATGCCCTCGCGTGCGTCGGTCTTCACTGTGGTTGGTGGCTTCATTTTTGGCCGGGGAACGGCAGAATTTGGCAACCGCGCCAGCATTGACGTGCAGCTTGTGCCCGTCGAAGAAAGGCCCATTTCGAGCAATGACTGGATAGCGCAGCTGAGGCAAAAGATCGGCACGCTGGAAATTCCTGAAGCGAAAATCCTCGTTTCCAAATCGCAAATCCGGGGAATCCGCACGTCGAGCAGCAACACCGATGTCGGCGTCAAGGTTCAGGGGCCGGAGCTGGCAACGCTGAATTCCCTTGCCAACGATATGATGGCTTTGATAAAGGATGTCCCGGGACTTTCGAACCTGGAGAAATCATTGGAGGAGGCCAAACCTGAGCTGCAAATCCAGGTCGACCGTGAACGGGCTGCGTCCCTGGGTATCTCGATCCGGGATGTTGGTGAAACCGTACGCACGGCGATCGACGGGACTATTGCCTCAAGGTACACGGAAGGGGATCGCGAATACGATATCCGCGTCCTTCTGGACCGCAATGAGATCAAGAGTCTGTCGGATGTTCAGGACCTGATCATTTATCCCCTTATTGGGCCCCCTACGACCCTTCGCTCGGTCGCACAGGTCAGGGAAGGAATTGGACCCGTCACGATCAACCGGGAGAATCAGAGCAGAATCGTCGAGGTAAGGGGTGATCTTGCGGGGACAGACCGAAGCCTCGGCGAGGTCATGGAAGATATCCACGGGCGACTTGACGGGATGGCGCTGCCCGACGGCTACTCAATTTTTTATGGAGGACAGGAGGAAACGATACGCGAAAACAACCGCGTCCTTATCACAATTATTCTCCTGGCAATCTTCCTTGTCTATATCGTCATGGGAGTTCAATATGAATCGCTGCTCAATCCCTTTGTCATCCTGATGACGATTCCTTTTGCCCTGATCGGTGTCGTTCTGATTCTCTATGTGACCGGAATTCCTGTCGGGGCCACTGTGATGCTCGGAGTTATTCTCCTTGCCGGCATTGTTGTCAATAACTCCATCATTCTTGTTGAATTCATCGAAATACTCCGAAAAGACCACGGGTTGGCTAAAGTGGATGCCGTCCTCGCGGCGGGCCCTCTTCGGCTTCGTCCCATTCTTATGACAACACTGACAACGGTTGTCGGCATGCTCCCACTGGCGCTCGGTATCGGAGAGGGATCGGAAGTCCTCCAACCGCTGGCAGTTGCCACAATTGGCGGTCTCTTCGTCGCAACACTTATTTCACTCCTGGTTATTCCCAACGTCTACCTTGTTCTGCACGACGGCAAAGAATGGCTCGCTGCGTTGGCCGGGAAGAAAATGAAATCGGCTCATCCTGACGCCGTCGCCGTGGATGAAAGGGTTGAGGCCGTTGCCAAATGATGGTCGCGTAATCAAGAGAGAGCACGAAACGGCACATGGTTGTGCCGTTTTTGTTTTATAAACGGAGCTTGAAAAACCTGCCGCGCTTTCCTATATTTCCAACTCACTATCGACAATGAAGGCCTTATGACAATCGACCGTAAACAGCAACTTGAACAGTACCGACAACAGGCGCTGGAAGGAGGGGGTGCAAAACGAATCGAGGACCAGCACAAGAAGGGGAAGCTCACGGCGCGGGAGCGAATCGACTTACTCCTGGATCCCGGAAGCTTTCAGGAGCTTGGCATGTTGGTCCAGCACAGGTCAACGGATTTCGGATTGGACAAACAAAAATTTCTCGGAGACGGCGTCGTGACGGGACTCGGAACTATCGGAGGCCGCCCGGTCGCGTTGTTCAGCCAGGATTTCACGATATTTGGCGGCTCTCTCTCGGAAGCGCACGCCGAAAAAATTTGTAGGATCATGGACCATGCTCTGAGGCTCGGAATACCGGTGATTGGGCTGAATGACTCGGGCGGCGCCCGAATTCAGGAGGGAGTGGTGAGTCTTGGCGGTTATGCGGACATTTTCTTGAGGAATACTCTCGCGTCCGGCGTTGTTCCCCAGATTTCTGCGGTCATGGGGCCCTGCGCCGGCGGCGCGGTCTATTCTCCCGCCATCACGGATTTCATTCTGATGGTGAAAAATACCAGCTATATGTTCGTGACGGGGCCGAATGTCGTGAAAACCGTGACGCATGAGGATGTGTCGTTCGAAAACCTCGGGGGAGCGGTCACTCATGCAAGTAAGAGCGGCGTGGCGCATTTTGCCGTTGAGAATGAAATCGAGTGCATAGGGACAATCAAGAAAATCCTCAGCTACATCCCTTCGAACAATGTCGATGATCCACCCTTTGCCGAAACAGGGGACGATCCACAAAGAATGGATCCCCGGCTGGATTCGATTGTTCCGGAAAACCCAAACAAGCCCTATGACATGAAGGAAGTGATTCGCAGCGTCGTTGACCATGGTGAATTCCTCGAAGTTCATGAGTTGTATGCGGCGAACATCATCGTGGGATTTGCGCGACTCGGTGGCCGATCGGTTGGAATTGTGGCAAATCAACCTGCCGTCCTTGCGGGCGTCCTTGACATAGATTCTTCAATAAAAGGGGCTCGATTTGTGCGTTTCTGCGATTCCTTCAATATACCCCTCGTTATTTTTGAAGATGTGCCCGGCTTTCTCCCGGGGACCGATCAGGAATGGCGGGGGATCATCAAGCACGGGGCCAAACTGCTGTATGCATTCTGCGAGGCAACTGTCCCCAGGGTAACGGTCATTACCAGAAAGGCCTACGGAGGCGCCTACGATGTCATGAATTCCAAGCACATTCGTGGGGACTACAATGTCGCCTGGCCTTCTGCGGAGATTGCGGTCATGGGCCCCAAGGGGGCTGTGGAGATAATCTTCAGAAAAGAAATCGAACGGGCTGAGAACAAGGAAAAAGCCACGGAAGAGAAAGTGAATGAGTACAGGGAGAAACTTGCCACGCCGTATGTTGCCGCCGAACGCGGATACATTGATGAGGTCATCGTTCCGCGGGAAACGCGCCCAAAACTGATCCAGATTCTCCAATTTCTCGAAAACAAGGTGGATTCCAATCCGAAAAAGAAACATGGGAACATACCACTTTGAAATTGTATTCTGAAATCAGTAGTTGCCCCATTCATTTCATGTCGAGCTTGATTCTTTTTCTCTTGTGCCTTATATTAGAAGAACATCTCCAATTTCATGAGGCATTGGCTCGTTGAGAAGAAACCTCATCTTTTTCCTCGTACTGGTGCTGGTTGGCTGTTCGGCCAACCAGGCAACGCGAACATCGGAGCAGGCTGAAGAAAAGCCCATTGCCGTCACGCCCGCAACCCCCAAACCCCCGCAAGATTCAACAACTGCATCGACTTCAACGGCAGAAGATACTGTCCGTCCCTCTGTCGTATTTGGCGTGGATTCCTTGGCTGTCCCTCCAGACACGTTGCTCGCAGATGCCGATACCTCTTCAACGGATGAAAACGAGATCATTGGCCTTCGCCTCGAAGAGGTTCGTCAATTCTACCTGGGTGCCCTGGCAGCGCAGGAAGCAGGGGATTCGACCGCGTGTGAAGAGGGATTCGAAAAGGCTTTTGATGTTCTCAACGAGATCAGCTACTACCCTGAGATCGAGTCAAACAGGGATTTTGCCGATCTGAGCAAGAGTCTGATTGAAGATTATGAGAAATACATCGAATCGATTTCCAATCTTGGGCCCGATGCATCAGTTTTTGCGCTCAGGGAGAAGTTGAGTATTGATGTGGAAGAAGAGGACACGTCTGACGTTTTTGAGATTCCAAGGGGAGAAATGCCTGGATTCTCGGTTCCTTTGCCTTACAACGAATATGTTGAGCGCAACATCAATTTCTTCCTCGGCAAGGGAAAGGAGCACATGGAGCGCTGGTTGTATTTAGGCGGCAAATACCTTCCTATGATGAAGCGTATCTTCAAGGAGGAAGGGGTTCCCGAAGAACTGGTGTTTCTGAGCATGCCCGAGAGTGGTTTGCGCACCGATGCCCGTTCCTGGGTGAAGGCAGTTGGACTGTGGCAGTTCATGGCAGGTACCGGGCGAATGTATGGCTTACGTGCGAATTGGTGGTTCGATGAGCGGCGTGATTTTGAGAAATCCACAAGAGCAGCCGCACGCCACCTGAAAGACCTTCATGCGGAGTTTGGTGATTGGTATCTGGTGCTGGGGGCCTATAATTCAGGATCAGGAAGAATCTTTCGCGGCATCCGTCGAAGCGGATCGACGGATTTTTGGGAAATGCGAAAGCACCTTCCGCGGCAGACGCGCAACTACGTACCTCAGTACATTGCGGTAGCCCGGATTGCCATGTTTCCGGAACAACATGGCTTCAAAGGGGTCGAGGTTGCCGATTCTCTTGCCTATGATGTTGTTTCAATCGATGATTGCATTGATCTGAGGATTCTGGCGGAATGTGCCGGTACCGATCTCGCAACTCTCAGAAGTTTGAACCCCGAATTGCTCCAGTGGTGTACCCCTCCCGGGGTGACGGGCTATCGGTTGCGGATCCCGCTTGGAACCGCGGAAACCTTTGCGGCGAAATATTCGGAAATCCCGGCAGAACAGAAGAAAGACTGGGCGGTTCACAAGGTGAAGCCGGGTGAAACGCTCTCGCAAATTGCCGGGCGGTATGGCTTGACGATTGCTTTTCTCAGGGATATGAACAAGATCCGGGATGTGCGCAAGCTCTCCGTGGGCGCTACTTTGACGATTCCGCTTCCGTCGGGCTTCGTTGCGGGCAAGGAGAAGGTTCCCTTCGATTATTCAAAAGACCACAAGCCCATTTCGTTTTCGCGGTCCCGATCGTCTACTCCCGGGAAGTCTGCTGCCGCGCTCGCGTCCAGGTATGCGGGAGCAAGGGTCCGCTCGACGAAAGGGAAGGAAAGCGTCGAATATCGCGTAAAACGAGGTGATACGATCGGGCATATTGCCGAGTGGTACGGAATCAGGGCCAGCGATATCAGAAACTGGAATGATATCGGCTATGGGAGTCACATCTATCCCGGGCAACGGCTTGAAATTTGGGTGGATCCTTCGAAAGCTTCGAGTTACAGGCGCGTCAATGAGATGTCCTTTGCGGAGAAACAGGCATATGCCGGTGGAGTGCAGAAGCCGGCTGGGTCAACGGTTCAACCGACTTCCCGGATCGGGGATGGATGGAAGCAATACGTCGTCCGTGACGGGGATAGCCTCGACAAGATCGCGCGTGATCATGGCGTCTCAATCAGTGATCTGAAGAGCTGGAATAAGATTCAGGGAAACCGGATTTACGCGGGGCAACCGATCGATATCTACAGCGAACCGGAAGAACGCACGAGAATCATCCCGACCGGCCCTTTGAAGCCGCCCGCTGAAGATCAGGCAGGAAAGGGGCAGGGTCCCGAAGACCTTTCTTTTCAGGAACACAGTGTTCTGAAGGGGGAATCGCTGTTTCATATAGCCCGCATATACAGCACAGATATCGAAACGCTGATTGCCTTGAACGACCTTTCCTCGACATCCCTCGCAATCGGCCAGAGGTTACGGGTCCCCGCGAATGGCTCAGAGAGTGCAATCGTCTATTTCGTCCGCAAAGGGGATACATTGTGGGGGATTTCAAAGAAATACGGGGTGAGCGTTCGTGCTCTGGAACTTGCCAACAGCGGCCTAGCCGAACTTCGGGTGGGCGACCGCCTGACAATACCCGCACGATAGGCCCAATCACTTCCCCTGCGGCCTCTCCAAACTGAACAACTCCGTCGTCCTGCAGTAATCGCTTCCCGAAAGTCTCCCAATCGCCCGTAGCTTCCCGGTGTCAATCCGCCCTTGCTTCAATACTTCGTCGTCAACGTGAAACACCACCACCTCTCCGATGATCAGGTCGGTGGGGCCGGTGCCAATCTCCAGGTGCTGTGCGAGAATGCACTCCATGCGGATAGGGCTGGGTGCAATTCCGGGCACCTGAATTCTTGTCGAAGGAGCGAGGGCAAGCCCTGCTCGTTCGATTTCGCTGACGGAATTGGGAAAGTCCGCGGACGTGAGGTTCATCCTCTGGGTCAATGACTCGCTGACTATGTTTACCACGAACTGCTTCGAGGACAGAATGTTTCGTGCCGTGTCCTTGGGTTGGCCTTTTCTCCTGTCGACGGCAATCATCACCATCGGGGGAGCAGCGCTCACGACGTTGAAGAAACTAAACGGTGCCGCGTTCACAACTCCGTCCGATGAAAGCGTTGTCGCCCATGCGATGGGGCGTGGCACCACGCATGAAGAAAGAAGGTGATACGATTCCCGGGATGAAAGGCCTTCGGAAAGTATTGTCACATCTGCTCCTGCGGTTTGTGAGTCGCGTTGGCTATAGGATCTAACGGTTCACGGCTGAAGCAATTGGGGGCTGTCCCAAAAGGGATGGCCCCTTTTGATTTATAGGTGGCCATCAGGTTGCCCCGACCGTTCGGCTGAGTCTTCGACGAGTCGCTCAGACGAGTCGCTCACGGCGAGGCCTTTAGGTCGGGGATATGGTACATCCAAAACACCAGGGGCTTCAGCCCTTCAAGATTATTATTGAGACGGCCCCTCGTTCAAAGGTCGACCCGGAATGGGCGGCAGGCCGCAGTAAGGCCGGAGTCGGTGCACGAGGGGCAGTCGGACCCCTGAACGGCGCAGAAGCGTTTGATTGCGAACAAGGGCTTCCGGGGAATCAAAGAACGAAACTGAGCCCTCACGGAGAATCAACACGTGAGTGCAGAGAGGCAGAAACAGCTGGAGGTCGTGGGAGACGATGAGGAGCGTTTTGTTCCTGTTTTTCAGATTGTCGAGAGCGTCAAGAAGTATCCTTTGTTCCGGCCGCGAGAGGTTGACGCTGGGCTCATCAAACGCGAGCACGTGAGTGTCGGAAGCAGAGGCCGAGGCAATGGCAAGAAGCTTCCTGCGCGCCAGCGAAAGATCGTATGGATGTATTTGCGCCTGGCCATCGAGCTGAAACAGGCGAAGCGCATCCACAGCCAATTTCCGCGGTTGCTCCTTTCCAAGGTTCCTTGGAGCAAATTCTGCTTCCCGAAGAACAGTGGAAGCGAACAGCTGATGAGACGGATTCTGAAATGTGACGCTCACATCCGCCGCAAGCCGTGACGTAGGATGGTCGTGTGTGTCAAGTCCGTTGACGATGACTGTTCCCTCGCTCGGCCGGAGAATTCCGTTCAGGAGTTTCAGCAATGTACTCTTCCCGGCGCCGTTTCTTCCCACAATGAGAACGCAGCTCCCCGCTTCAATCCCAATCCGGAGACCCTTGAAAACGTCGATCCCGGCATCGTACCGAAAGCGTACGTTGTCAAAATGTATCATCATGTGAAAACCCTGGTTATCCGTGAATCGACCGTCATTCGTCGCGATTGCGAAAGGACCTCGTCCCACAAGGAAATGGGGAGAAGATGTGAGAACGATTGAAGAGAATTGAGAAATTGGTTTCGATTGCCGGTGAAAAGTATTCTTCCCCCGTCCATGACAACGAAGAGGTCCGCGACGGCGAGCGCGAAATCGATCCCCGAATCAGACAGGAGAACGGTTGCAGTGCGCTTGGCCGATCGGATGAACGAGACCATCCGTTGTTGAGCCATACTGTCGAGTGCGCTGATCGGTTCGTCCAGCAACAACAGTGATGGATTGGAAACAAGAAGAGAGGCAAGAGCCACACGCTGTAATTCTCCCCCCGAAAGCCGGGAAGGCGCCCGATGCGCCAGGTGAGCAAGATCGAACTCGGAAAGAGCGGCCGAAACCCGGCGTGAACGCTCATCCCCCGTGATGCCGAGGTTATCAAGGGAAAAGGCAAGCTCTTCGGCAACGGTTTCTTTGATTCCGGAAAGCTGTACCGAGACGTCCTGCATCAGATATCCGACCTCAGGAAAAAGCACCCGGGAAGGAATCGGAAGGAATTCCTGGTCACCGATCAGAATCCGTCCATCTGCTTTTCCCGTGGTGAATTGCGATCCGACAACTCCCGAAAGAACTTGCAGAAGCGTTGTCTTGCCCGCTCCGGCCGGCCCCAGGAGGGCCGCACACGATCCTGAAGGAACATGGAGATTGATATCCGTCAGGACGGAGGGCGTTCCCTCAAAATACTGATAATGAAGGGAGCGAATATCTATTATTGGAACCATTGAAGGATAATCCAAAGAATGCAGAAAAAAGAAAGAACAAGGAACGCGAGGCTCACGATTGTCATTCGGCCTGGTGCCGCCGTTTCACCGTCAAAAGTGAGTTTCGTGCCCCTGTGAAATCCCCGCAGCTCAAGCGCCATACTCCGGTCGATACTCTCGACGATTGCGGAGAGAACGAGCGGAGAAAGAATAAGAAAGAAGCCCTTTGTCCTGGCGAACATGTTCGCCCGCACAGGGGCTCCGCGCGCCTCCTGGGCGGTAAAGATCATCGAGACCCGATCGGGAAGAGTCTCGACAAAATGAAGCGTGAGCAGTAGCGTCATCACAAGCTGCACCGGCCAGCCGGCACTTTGCAGAAACTGGGCGATGCGGGGAATCGTCGTGGAACCAAAGAAGAGAAGCAAAGAAGTGGCTATGACCAACAGACGCATCCCGGTGCGCAGTCCAAATTCAAGCCCGACGCGCGAAATCGAAAATCCGCCCGGGACCTCCCACTGGGTTCCGCCCTCCATCAGAAGTCCGTTGACAAGAGTCATGAGGACAACGACGATCGTGAAATACCCGGAAAGTTGGCGGAAACGCCTTCGTAAGACCTGAGAAGCGGGGCGAATCGACGGTACCGTCGAGCGGGCAATGAGAAGGCACAGAACCAATGCGGCATTCAAGTACCACGGTAGAATGATGGCGAGCAAGATGAGGAAGAGTGTTGCAGAGAGTTTTTCGCCGACATCAAAGCGCATAGGTTCGATTCAGGGCTTCATTGCGTGGGACGTTGTTGCCTCCCCGGAAACGTTGAAGCAGGCGGAGAGGAAGACTGCGGCACAAGAGATACACCAGGATGTAGGTGATTGTTTTGTCCACCGGATCCGACGATAATCCCTGGAAAAACACACTCTGCAGAAGGGTGTTGCCGACAGAGCGGAAGTAGATCACGAGCACATCGGTGCCCGCGAGCATGACTCCGCTAAACAGATAGGCCGCTATTGGTGCCGACGCAATTGCAGCGAGCACCCCCTGGAGGACTCCTCCGATCGGGACAAGGTACCACTTCCGAAACCACCCCCGCTTGGCGAGAAATCCGGTGAATGCGCCGATGACAATCATGACGGGGGAAAAGAAGAGCATAACAGGATTGCCGAATGCCGAGCCAAGAATATTGGAGAATACCCCTGCCATGATCGCGGACCATGGACCGCACAAGACGGCCACGAGGACGGTGCCAAGAGAATCGAGATAGATGGGAAGCTTGAGAGCCGAGGCAAGCTGACCGGCTGTGAGATTCAGGGCAATGCAGAACGCAACAAACGGAAGCCCGGCCCCCGCAATCTCCAACTGGAATTGTTCCCGGATGGTTTTCGTCATGGGAGATAAAAAAGAACCCGACGCCTGTCGGGTTTGATCTTGCCAGCTTCGAATTGTACAACGTTCAGATCGTGAGAGCCGCCGGGCTTTCCAGAAATTTCCGAAGGTCCTGAAGGAAGCGCGCTGCAACGGCGCCGTCAATGATCCGGTGATCGGCCGACAGGGTCATTTTCATCGTATGGCCAATCCTGATTTTGCCGTTCCGTACGACTGCACGCTCGACAATGGATCCGACAGCCAGGATGGCCCCCTCAGGCGGATTGACAATGGCAATAAAGTCATCGACGTCGAACATCCCAAGGTTGCTGATGGTAAACGTCGAGCCTTGATACTCCTCCGGTTTCAGCTTGCGGATTCTTGCGCGTTGAACCATATCCTTCAATTCGACGCTTATCTGATCGATCCTCTTTTGCTCGCAATTTCTGATAACGGGGGTAACGAGCCCCTCGTCCAGCGCCACGGCAACTCCGATATGGGCGAAATGATGCTGCCGCATGGTGTCGCCCTGATAGGTGGCGTTGACGCCCGGATGATTCATCAGGGCAGCCGCTGCCGCCTTCACAAGAATATCGGTGTAGCTGATTTTGAGATCGGTTGCGTTGAGTATTTGATCCCGGAAGGCCATTGCCGGTTCCATGTCGACTTCCACCGTCACATAGAAATGCGGTGCTGTCGTTTTGCTCTCAGTCATCCGTTTCGCAATGGTCTTTCGAATGGACGAAAGCGGAACATCCTCGCTCGTTCCGGGTGTGAGCGGCCCGGTTGGGCGGGGGACGAACCCGCCAGCCGCCGCCCCTTCCAGATCACGTTTGATGACGCGGCCGCTTGGGCCGGTGCCCCGCACACCGCTCAGGTTGATACCACGCTCCTGGGCAATGCGTTTTGCCAGGGGAGAGGCCTTTACTGTCCCGTCGGTCGGTTGAGTCAGAGGCGACGGAGGAATCGATGCTGCCGGAGCACCGGCCTGCCTTGCAGCTTGCTGTGGTGCTTCCGCCTGTTTTCTTGCCGAGGGTTGAGTCGAAGGAGATTCAGCAAGCAATGAGCCAATATCCTCATCTGCCTCTCCAATGACGGCAATCAATGCACCAATCTTCGCTTTGCCGCCTTCGGGAACGACGATCTTACGCACGATACCGGAATCGTAGGCCTCGAGTTCCATGTCCGCCTTGTCCGACTCGATCTCGACGAGGATTTCTCCCTGCTTGATCTTCTCTCCCTCTTTTCGGAGCCATTTCAGAATGACACCCTCTTCCATGGTATCACTCAGTTTTGGCATCATGATCTTTGTGGCCATCAGTATTCCCTGCGTGGTTCAGTTCTTATAAAGGACCGCTTCAAGGGCACGCTTGATTTTTTCGAAGTTGGGAAGGGATGCTTTTTCAAGGACTTTGGCGTACGGCAGCGGCACGTCCTCCTGCGTCACGCGTTCGATCGGTGCATCGAGAGAGTCAAAGGCGCGTTTGGAAAGCTCATAGGTGATCTGGCCGCCGACGCCGGCAAACGGCCATCCTTCTTCCACAATGACCAATCGGTTTGTCTTCTTCACGGAGGCCACGATCAGATCGTAGTCCATCGGCTTGATGGTTCTCGGATCAATAACCTCGATGGACACTCCCAATTCCTGTTCCAGTTTCTCCACTGAAGGAAGTACGACATGGGCAAGGACCTTTGACCAGGAAACAATCGTCACGTCCGAACCCTCACGTTTGATTTCTCCGACACCGAGCGGGATAGTGTACTCTTGGTCGGGGATTTCTCCCTTATCGCCGTACATCACTTCACTTTCGATGAAGATGACCGGATTTTCTTCGCGAATGGAAGTTTTCAGGAGCCCTTTTGCATCTCTGCAGTTCGATGGCATGACCACCTTCAGACCCGGAATATGAGCGTACAGCGCTTCCAGTGACTGTGAATGAGTAGCCCCCAGGCCGTGGGCGGCGCCGCCGGGTCCCCGAAAGACGATGGGAACGTGAAAATGCCCCCCCGACATCGAAAGCATCTTGGCCGCGTGGTTCACTATTTGATCATATGCTACAAGAGAGAAATTCCAGGTCATGAACTCCACGATCGGCCGGAGACCCGCCATCGCTGCCCCGATTCCGATTCCAGTAAAACCCGCCTCGGCGATAGGGGTATCGACGATCCGCTTCGCTCCGAACTTTGCCAGGAGGCCCTGGCTGACCTTGTAGGCGCCGTTATACTGCGCTACCTCTTCACCCATGAGAAACACGCGATCATCGCGTGTCATCTCTTCATCCATTGCCTGGTTGAGCGCTTCTCTGAGACTCACGACTGCCATGCATCATTCTCCGTAGTAGACGTCTTTCCACAGTTCTTCGCGCGGCGGCTCAGGGCTGTTTTCCGCAAATTCCACGCATTCATTGACAATGATCTTGATCCTTTTCTCTGCCTCATCCAATTCATCGTCAGTTATCAATGAACCGGATTTCAAAAGATCGGCGAACAGAGTGATCGGATCATGCTTCTTCCGGTCTTCCACTTCCTCTTTCGTGCGGTAATGACCATGAACAGGATCCGACATCGAATGGCCGCGGTAACGGTAGGTCCGGATTTCCAGAAGGGAGGGCTCGTACGTTTCGCGCGCTTGCTCGACCGCTGCCTTTACTTTCTCGTAGACATCAAGAACCTTCATGCCGTCGACAACTTCGCTGCGCATGTCGTAGGCAAGGGCTTTCTTGGTCATGTTCTCGACGGCCGACGACCGCTCGACAGAAGTGCCCATGCTATACATGTTGTTTTCGATGATGTAAATGACAGGGAGTTTCCACAACGCGGCAAGGTTCATTGACTCGTGAAATTCGCCGATATTGGTGGCACCGTCTCCCATGAAGCAGAGACACACCCGTTTTTCACCCCGGTACTTTGAAGCAAAAGCGACTCCCGCCGCGATGGGGAGGTGGCCTCCGACAATGGCATGACCTCCAAGGAAGTTCTTCTCACGGTCAAAAATGTGCATCGATCCCCCCTTGCCCTTTGTCGTTCCAGTGTACTTTCCGAGGAGCTCGGCCATGACGGCCTTGGGATCGACACCTTTGGATATGGCGAGCCCGTGATCCCGATAAGCTGTGATCACGTAGTCGTCAGGGTTCAGGGCGCCCTTCACTGCACCGGTGGAGACAGCCTCCTGACCGTTGTACAGATGGCAGAATCCCATGATTTTCCCCATTCCGTATAATTGGGCACACTTTTCCTCAAACCGACGAACCAGGAGCATGTCGTCATACCACTGAAGAAGTGTTTCACGGGAGAGCCCCAGGAATCGGGCCGGCTGCTTTTTCGAAACAACTGCTGGTGTGGATATGCTCATTCGTTTTTTGCCCACTCGATTTCTCAAATTTCAGAAAAACAGGGATTAATATACTAAGATCTTGAATCAAATCAAAGATGCAGTGAAGGAATCTCACTCCATCCCCCGAACTGACATGAAAATAATCCAGTTGCCGCCATCACCTCCGTGTTCTTCGTGCCTCTCCGTGCACTTCGTGTAATGCTTTTGAACCGGACCCTCATTGTCCGAACAGTTCAGACCCTTGCACTTTGGGTCATCGAAGAATACATTATCTGCAATTGTCACTGCCACGGATGTCCCCTATCTTGAAGGATCAAATCATGAACAAGAGGCTTCTGTTTGTCGGTGCTTTCCTGATTCTTGCGGGAGCAGCATATTCGCAGGTACCTGAAGATCCCTTTCTCTGGCTCGAAGAGGTCAATGGTTCTCGTCCCATGGAATGGGTCAATCAAAAGAACAAAACAACCCTGGAATACCTCCAAAAGTATCAGGAGTACCCGGATCTCGTTGCCAGGAATCTTGAGATTCTCGATTCCGACGAGAGGATCGCATACCCCTCCGTCGCGGGAAATCAGGTCTACAATTTTTGGCAGGATAAGAAAAACCCGCGCGGCCTCTGGCGCCGCATGCCGCTCAACGAGTACCTTAAGGGTTCCTCTGGATGGGATCCTGTTCTCGATATCGATGAGCTCTCCAAAACTGAAGGTGTCACCTGGGTCTTTGCAGGGGCCTCGTGGCTTCAACCGGAAATGAGGCGCTGCATCGTACGACTCTCTCCGGGGGGTGGTGATGCGGCGGAAATGCGTGAATTTGACGCCGAATCGAAACAGTTTGTGAAAGACGGATTCTTCCTCAAACGGGCCAAAGGCTCCGTAAGCTGGAAAGACCCTAACACGCTCTATGTTTCAACAGATTTTGGGGAGGGAACGACCACGACGTCCGGTTATCCTCGCTTGACAAAGCTTTGGAAACGGGGGACCTCGCTGGAGCAAGCGACTCTCGTCTTCGAAGGAGAGAAAAACGACGTGGGAATCGGAGCCGGTGTCGTTGTCACGCGTGAACGGCAATTTGAATTCGTGTCGCGTGGGAAGGATTTCTATCATCAGGAAACGTATGTAGTCGAACAAGGGAAACTCGTAAAACTCGAAGTTCCGGAAGATGCAGATATGAGCCTGGTGAAGGGCCAGATGATTCTCCACCTTAAGTCCGATTGGACGGCAGGCGGAAAAACCTACAAGACGGGCTCGTTAATCGGGATCGATTATCAGAACTTCCTCGGCGGGGGCCGGTCGTTTGTGCTTATCGTTGAACCGGGAGAGCGATCGAGCATTGCTTCGGTTTCTACAACCGAGAATCTTCTTCTGGTGAATATCCTCAACAACGTTCGAAGTGAGCTCTATCAGTACAGTTTCAGCAAGGGCGCATGGAAAGGAGAAAGAGTCAACACGCCGAAATTTGGGACGATCAGCGTGGTCGAAACGGACAATTTTTCCGATCGATATTTCTTCACGTATCAGGATTTTCTCACTCCGACCAATCTGTCAACCACCGACGGGAAGACAGGGGATATTCAGCTCTTAAGAACGTTGCCTGCATTCTTCGACGGGAGTAAGTATGAGGTGGAGCAGTATGAGACCGCGTCAAAGGACGGGACCAGGATACCCTATTTTGTCGTTCACAGTCGCGGAATGAAACTTGACGGAACAAATCCCACCCTGCTTGACGGATACGGGGGATTTGAAATTGCGCGCAGGCCGTTCTACAATGCAATTGTCGGCCGCCTGTGGCTGGACTTTGGCGGCGTGTTTGTGGTGTCGAATATTCGCGGCGGTGGAGAATTTGGGCCGATGTGGCACAAGTCTGCGATCAAGGAGAACAGACAGAGAGCATACGATGATTTCATTGCGATTGCCGAGGATCTCATCAAACGAAAGATCACATCTCCGAAACATCTTGGGATATCGGGCGGCAGTAACGGCGGATTGCTCGTCGGTGTGGCCTTCACGCAGAGGCCTGATTTATTCGGAGCGGTTGTTTGCAGCGTGCCCCTCCTTGACATGAAGCGGTATAACAAGCTCCTTGCTGGCGCGAGTTGGATGGGAGAATACGGCAATCCCGATATCCCCGAAGAATGGGCGTACATCAGCAGGTATTCCCCCTATCAAAACGTGAAAAAGGATGGAAAGTATCCCCGGGTGTTCTTTAACACTTCAACTGCCGATGACAGGGTGCATCCGGGTCACGCGAGGAAAATGGTTGCGAAAATGGAGGAGATGGGGCACAAAGTGTTCTATTTCGAAAACACGGAAGGTGGGCACGCAGGCGCGTCGACCAATCAACAGCGCGCAGAGCGAACAGCGTTGACGTATTCGTATCTACTGCAGGAACTGAAATAGCTAAAGGAGACTCGCTCGAGTTCGGGCTTTCTTCTGCAATCACAGAACATCTTCATTGCGGGATCGAATCATGAAATCAACTTCAATCAAACGAATTGCCATCACAACCGGGGGCGGTGACGCACCTGGACTTAACGCAGTCATTCGTGCTTCCGTTGTCTCCGCACTCAACAAAGGATGGGAAGTGTTCGGAATTCGCGAGGGCTATGGCGGTGTCTTGAATTCTCACGAATATCCGGAAGGTGGTCTGATTCCGCTGACGCGCAGCAAAGTACGCGGGATCACCCATCTGGGCGGAACCATCCTCGGCACCTCAAACAAGCTGAATCCTCTGAAATGTCCCGTCAAACAAGCGGATGGGACTGTCAAGGAAGTGGACCGAAGTGATGACGTGGTCCGTGAATTGAAACGGCATGGCATTGAAGCCCTTATTGCCGTCGGCGGCGATGGCTCTCTTTCGATCGCCCGAGAACTTGGACTGAAGGGACTCAAGGTCGTCGGCGTACCCAAGACAATCGACAACGATCTTGATAAAACGGTCATCACCTTCGGATTCGACACGGCGGTGTCGTTTGCCACGGCATGTGTGGATCGACTTCATTCGACAGCGGAGGCCCATCAGAGGGTCATGGTTGTCGAGGTCATGGGACGATATGCGGGGTGGATTGCCCTCAACACAGGGGTTTCAACGACGGTCGAGGCGATTCTCATTCCGGAAATCCCGTACGACATACAGAAGATTACAGCGAAGATTGAAGAACGATACACGCAGGGTGCGAGGTTCGCTATTGTCGTTGTCGCCGAAGGAGCGAAGCCAAAAGGAGGGACTCATTCCGTGGTCTCGAAGGAAGTCGGCCGGGCGGAGAGGCTTGGTGGAAGAGGTGAAACGGTTGCGGCGGAAATCCAGAATGCCACGGGCAGGGAGACCAGATGTGTGGTATTGGGTCACCTCCTCCGCGGAGGTACGCCCACGACCTTTGACCGGTTGATTTCTCTCCGGTTTGGCGCAGCTGCCGTTCGCGCATTGGAAGAAGGTCGATCAGGCGTCATGGTGGCGCTCGATCCGCCAACGGTGCGGTATGTGCCGCTGGAGGAGGCGACAAGCCGAATGAAATCAGTACCATTGGACTGCGATACCGTTCTCACGGCCCGGGATCTGGGGATCAGCTTCGGCGATTGACGCGATTTCTTAGAGGCCGTAGAGTCCGATCCCCGATCGGACGCATGATCGGACGCATGATCGGACGCATGATCGGATGGAACCAGCTCGGCCGTAGAGTCCGATCCCTGATCGGACGCATGATCGGATGGAACCCGGTCGAATTCGGAAACGTTGTGCTCCCACGCCACCACTTGCTGCACATTAAAGGAGGACTCGATGTCAACACGCATACGTACTGCGGCTATCGTTGCCGCAATCACTCTTTTCTCGGCGGGCACCCTTGCTCAAACGGAGCACGGATCGATGCAAATGAATTCCCCAACGAAAGCGATCGCCGTTCTCCATCCTACAAAAGGCAATTCGACTTCCGGCATCGTGACATTTGAGGTTGTGAAAGGAGGAGTGCGGGTGGTTGCTCACCTTTCAGGCCTCGCACCGGGGAAACACGGATTCCACGTCCACGAATACGGCGATTGCAGTGCCGACGATGCAATGTCGGCAGGGGGGCACTTCAACCCGGGGATGATGCCGCACAGCATGCCGTCGAGTGAAAAACGTCACGTGGGCGATCTTGGGAACGTCGACGCCGACAAGGACGGGAATGCTCACCTGGATTACATTGATACAATGATGGCGTTAAGCGGGCCGAACTCAATTCTGGGGCGCGGTGTCATTGTTCATGAAAAAGAGGATGACCTGAAGACTCAACCTACGGGGAATGCAGGCGGAAGGCTTGCATGCGGAGTTGTTGGAGTCTCCAAGTGAGAATCGAAATCTGAAAATGTCTCAGCATCCTTCAGGATGCTTTCGTCGCCAGCGTTACCCCTTGAGGGTAACGCGTAGAAATCGACATGACTCGATTCTGAAGAGCTTCGCATCTGCGCAGTACCATAAATGGTAACGCTTGTCGGAACAAAGACCGGTGAACCGGCCTGACCCTGAGCATCCTTCAGGATGCTTTCGTCGCCAGCGTTACCCTTCAGGGTAACGCGTAGAAATCGACATGGATCGATTCTGAAGAGCTTCGCATCTGCGCATTACCATAAATGGTAACGCTTGTCCGAACAAAGACCGGTAAACCGGCCTGATTCTCAGCATCCTTCAGGATGCTTTCGTTGCCAGCGTTACCCCTTGAGGGTAACGCGTAGAAATCGACATGGATCGATTCTGAAGAGCTTCGCATCCGTGCATTACCATAAATGGTAACGCTGTCGGAACAAAGACCGGTGAACCGGCCTGACCCTCAGCATCCTTCAGGATGCTTTCGTCGCCAGCGTTACCCTTCAGGGTAACGCGTAGAAATCGACATGACTCGATTCTGAAGAGCTTCGCATCTGCGCATTACCATAAATGGTAACGCTGTCGGAACAAAGGCCGGTGAACCGGCCTGATTCCCAGCATCCTTCAGGATGCTTTCGTCGCCAGCGTTACCCTTCAGGGTAACGCGTAGAAAACACAACCCTCACCAACCCTCCTTTCCACAGGTGGTCAAAGCGCACCCACTTGTTTTCGCACGTGACGCCGGTTCATTCCGAAAACAGGAATTTTCATTGCCGGGTTTGCAATTCCGGGCAGTATTTTGTGGCGAATAAAGAGATTTCCATGCATTTTTGAGTGCCCCGGGCGGCATACTTCTTGTCTATCCGAAGGAAACCGGAATCCCCTCAATGATGCCCGGACGACGAATCCCAGGAACCAATTTCGAGTATGAATTCCATGAAGAGTAATTCGTTTAATGCATTTGATGTGGCGCAACAACAGTTCGATCGGATAGCCGAGAAGCTGCAACTCGATCGCGCAACGCGGGATCTCTTACGCACTCCGATGAGAGAATATCATTTCAACATCCCTGTTCGGATGGACGACGGTACCGTCAGGGTCTTCCGCGGATTTCGCGTTCAACATAATGACGCACGCGGACCCGGGAAGGGCGGGGTCCGTTTTCACCCTCAGGAAACCATCGACACAATCCGGGCACTTGCCATGTGGATGTCATGGAAGTGTGCAGTCGTCGACATTCCGTTGGGAGGCAGCAAGGGGGGAGTCATTTGTGATCCGCACGGTTTGAGTTCGCGCGAACAGGAAAAGATCTGCCGCGGCTGGATCCGCCAGATCTCCCGCGAGGTTGGACCATTGCTCGATGTTCCCGCTCCGGATGTCATGACAGGTCCACAGCACATGCTCTGGATGCTGGATGAATTTGAGACCATCAGCGGGGGCAGATTCCCGGGATTGATTACGGGAAAGCCGGTCGGCATGGGCGGCTCGCTGGGCCGTAAGGAAGCAACGGGGTACGGCGTTGTGATCACTCTCCGAGAAGCCCTGAAACAGCTTGGAATGCGCGCTCAGGATACGACCGCCAGTGTGCAGGGATTCGGGAATGTCGCTCAGTACGCAATCGAATTGTATCATCAGATCGGCGGAAAGGTCGTCTGTGTGTCGTGCTGGGATCAGCAGGATCAGACCTCGTATACCTTCTTGCGAAAGAAGGGGATCGATCTGGCCGAGCTTCAGCGCATTGCAGACCCGTTTGGAGGAATCGACAAGTCAAAGGCGAAGGGGTTGGGCTACGAGGTTCAACCCGGGGAAGGGTGGCTGAGCCAGGACGTCGACATCCTTATTCCTGCAGCCATTGAAAACCAGATCACGGAAGAGAATGTCAGTTCCATCAGCAAGAAAGTCAAGATCATCGCTGAAGGGGCAAACGGGCCGACAACCCCGGCCGCGGATAAGGTGATTGCGGAGCGGGGTATATTTGTTATCCCCGATTTCCTGGCGAATGCCGGTGGAGTCACATGCAGCTACTTCGAACAGGTCCAGAGCAACATGAACTACTACTGGACACGCGACGAAGTACTGGGGAAACTTGACATCAAGATGACTGCCGCGTTCAACGCCGTTTCCGATCTTGCGAAAACCAAGGGATTGCCGATGCGGGACGCCGCGTACGTTATAGCGATTGGACGTGTGGCGCAGGCGTGCCGGGATCGCGGCTGGATCTGATCGAAGCATTCGACCGGGGACGGCAGGAATGACGACGACCAAAATACCGTCCGTCTTTTCAAGGAAGTTCTTCGACGCTGCGGAACGGTTTTCGATAATCGGCTCCGGCTCAGTGGGGGGAAAAGCACTTGGGTTGGAGATGTTTCAGACGGTCCTGGAACAGCATGCCGACCTGCGCGCAAAGTTCCCCGAAGTGGAGATTTCCATTCCGCGTCTCGCCGTCATCGGCACCGACCACTTCACCGCGTTCATGGATCGTAATCGGCTCCGTGATGTTGCCGATTCATCCGAGCCGGATGAAAAGATCATTCGGGAATTCCTGAAGGCAGACCTGCCTGCCGAGCTCGTAGGGGACTTGCGAGCTCTCATCGAAGGTGTCCGCACTCCCCTCGCTATCCGCTCTTCCAGCCTGCTTGAAGATGCAATGCATCAACCGTTTGCTGGGATCTATCAGACGAAGATGATTCCGAACAACCAGCCCGAGATCGACACGAGGTTCGCAAAATTGGTCGAGGCGGTAAAGTTCGTCTATGCCTCGACTTTTTCCCAATCCGCAAAGACATACCGGCGGGCCCTTGCCGATGTTTCGGAAGAGCGGATGGCGGTCGTCATTCAGGAGGTGGTCGGAAAAACCCGCGGCGGTCGGTTCTATCCTGAATTGTCAGGGGTTGCACGATCGTGGAACTTCTATCCGACCGGATCGGCAAGGCCTGAAGAGGGCGTCGTGCAGCTTGCCCTGGGATTGGGGAAGACCATCGTTGATGGTGGACTCTGCTGGACCTACTCACCCTCGAGGCCCAAGGCAAGTCCTCCTTTTGCGAGCGTGCATGAACTCGCAGAGCAAACTCAAACGGAGTTCTGGTCTGTCAACATGGGTACTCCCCCGGCCTATGATCCGATCACGGAAACAGAATATCTCACGAGAGGTTCGCTCGCAGATGCCGAGCAAGACGGGATATTGGGGATGCTTGCCTCCACGTTGAATCCCGAGTCAGACCGATTATCTGTCGGAATAGCGGACAGAGGGATGCGGATTCTTACGTTTGCCCCTCTCCTTGTCTCGAATCATGTTCCGGTGAATGATATTGTGAGAATGCTGCTTGCCGCATGTGAAAAGGATTTGTCGGCCGCGGTCGAGATTGAATTCGCGATGACTTTGAATCCTCTGCGGCTCGGCTGTGTGCAGGTTCGCAAGATGCTTGTGTCGACCGACAAGGTCGAAATCGGCGAAGGTGAGCTTTCGGGCGAACATGTGCTTGCAGCATCGGACAAAGCATGCGGGAACGGACACAAGAATGATATTGTCGACATTATCTACGTAGTCCCTGATACATTCGACAAAAGCAAGACACGCACTATTGCTGCGGATCTCGAGAAGTTAAATCTCCCTCTTGTAGAAGAGGGGCGGCACAGTCTCATGATTGGATTCGGACGATGGGGGAGTTCCGATCCCTGGCTGGGGATTCCGGTCAACTGGGGGCAGATTTCCTCGGCCCGGGCAATCGTTGAGGCAACTCTTCCTTCTATGAATGTAGATTTAAGCCAGGGCTCGCATTTCTTTCATAATCTCATGAGCTTTGGTGTGAGTTATTTTTCAGTGCACCACGAAGGAGGGTTTTCAATCGATTGGGCGTGGCTCAAGGCCCAGAAAGCTGTTCAAGAAACGTCATTTGTGCGTCATGTGCGACTCAAAAAACCATTGGCAATCAAGGTTGATGGACGCAAGGGAATGGGAGTGATCCGAAAATGATCGAGTCCTTCAATCGAAGAAAGAACCGTGAAAGAACAAAACATACCTATTGACAATCTGCTGCGAGATCTGAAAGAGCGTGCAAAGGAACTCAACTGCCTGTACGCCGTCATCGAGATCACGAATCAAACGAACCTGAAACAAGACGAAGTCATGCGGAAGATCATCGAGGTGATCCCGCGCGGGTGGCAGTATCCCGAAATCTGCATGGCTCGGATTGAAATCGGTGATGAGGTCCATGAACCGCAAGGATTTCAAAAGACGGCGTGGGAACAATCGGCCGATATTGTCGTTCAGGAAGAAGTCGTTGGAAAGATCAGCGTCTTCTATACGCAGGAAGTTCCGGCCTCGCCTGAAGGGCCGTTTCTGAAGGAGGAACGAAAGCTTCTGGGGAGCATTGCCGAATGGCTGAGCCACTATCTCCTTCACCGACAGCTTGGAGAAGTCTTCGAGCAGCATCGTGAGATCGACCGCGGCGGAGGCTGGGCCGCGATTCTGGAGCTCCTGCGAAGAACGAATCCCCAGCTCCTCCTCCGCATTGCCAGAAAGATGACCAATTACCTGTGCTGGAGCGGAAGCAAGGATGCGGAAAAACTTCTGGCGTCCTTCAGCCCTGCCTCGGGCTCGCTTGAGGCGGGCGTTGTGGAAGACGTGAACCGGCCCCGGCCAAAGGAAACCGTTCAGCTGTTTCTGCAAAAGGTGGATGAAGTGTTCAGGATTGCCCTCGACTTTCTGGGCGAAAAGGAAACGCTTGCCCTCGTGCAACGGTGGATCCGGGAAGACCGATCTTCCTTCCTCGTCAGTGTGATTGAAAATCCGGCTTCGTCCCATACGGAAGTCGGCGACGCTCTCGACAGGTACTATCACCTCGACCCCGAGGGTGCCGAGCTTTCCCCCGCAAGGGATTCGACATTCCGGGTCTCCATGATCCGGAGATTCCTCACCGACCAGCCGCAGGCGATTACGGTCGCAAAACACTTCTTCGCCCTGAAAGACTTTCAGAATCTCCTGCATAGGGTCGTCTTTCCAGCGGGGAGCCATGGAAAACTGGGTGGAAAAAGCTCGGGTTTGTTGCTGGCTTCCGCCATTCTTCAGAAATCGACTGAAGAAAAAGAACTTCTGCAAAACGTCCGAATTCCGAAAACCTGGTATTTGGCGTCAGACGGCATCCTCAATTTCATGTACCACAACAACCTCGAAGATGTTATCGATCAGAAGTACAAGGACCTCGGACAGGTAAGACAGGAGTATCCGTATGTAGTACAGGTTTTCAAGAACTCTCAGTTTCCACCTGAGATCGTCAAGGGACTCTCTCTCGCGCTCGATGATTTCGGGGATTGCCCGTTGATTGTCCGGAGTTCCAGCCTTCTTGAAGACCGAATGGGCACGTCGTTTGCAGGAAAATACAAGAGCCTCTTCATAGCAAACCAGGGCACCAGAGAGGAGCGCCTGCTTGCCTTGACGGATGCAGTGGCAGAAGTGTATGCTTCGGTTTTCAGTCCCGACCCCATTCAATATCGCGCAGAACACGGTTTGATGGATTTCCATGAAGAAATGGGAATCATGATTCAGGAAGTCGTGGGGAAACGGATTGGGGATTATTTCCTTCCCTCCTACGCGGGAGTTGCCTTTTCGAACAATGAATTTCGGTGGTCGTCCAGGATCAAACGGGAAGATGGCCTGGTTCGGCTTGTTGCCGGCCTGGGAACGCGCGCCGTGGACCGTTTGAGCGACGATTATCCGATCCTTTTTGCACCGGGACAACCGGACCTCCATGTGAACGTGACGCTCGATGAATCCATCAGGTATTCACCCAAAAAGATGGATGTGATCAGTCTGAAGACCAATACATTTGAATCGATTGACATAAGGGACTTCATTGGGAAATACGGGGATGTGTTTCCCGGAACGCCGCAAATCGTCTCTATCCTTGACCAGGAGCGCCTGAGGCAGCCCATGGGGATGCAGGTGGACTATTCAAAGGAGCATTTTGTTGTCACCTTTGAAGGGCTCAAGGCAAGAACGAATTTCGTAAAGCAAATTCGCATGATCATGAGGATTCTTCAGGAGAAACTCGGAATGCCCGTTGACATCGAATTTGCCTCCGACGGAGAGAACTTCTATCTGCTGCAGTGCAGGCCGCAGAGCTACAGGCCCGAAAGTGCTCCGGCGCTTATTCCTCCCGATGTGCCGAAGGAAAAAATCGTCTTCTCGGCGAATAAATATATTTCCAACGGAGTTCTTGGAGGAATAACCCACATTGTCTACGTCGACCCCGAGGCCTACAGTAATCTTGGAGAGCGGAGCGAACTGCTTGCGGTTGGCAGGGCGGTGAGTATGCTGAACAAGGTCCTTCCCAAGAGGCGGTTCATCCTTATGGGCCCGGGTCGGTGGGGAAGCCGGGGAGATATCAGGCTTGGTGTCAGCGTCACGTATTCCGACATTAACAATACCGCCATGCTTATTGAGATCGCGCGAAAAAAGGGGGAGTACGTTCCCGAGGTTTCGTTCGGGACTCATTTCTTCCAGGACCTGGTCGAAGAGTCGATCCGCTATCTCCCGTTGTTTCCGGATGATCCGGATGTCGATTTCAATGAATCGTTCCTTCATCGATCAGAGAACATGCTCGCGGATCTTTTACCGCAATATGCATCTCTTCAGGAAGTTCTCAAGGTTATCGACGTGTCGCGTGTTTCGGGCGGCCTTGTGATGGATGTGCTCATGAATGACGAAGTGAATCGGGCGGTCGGAATTCTGGCCGTCCCCGGCATCTCGGTTGAACCCGCGCCCAAGAAAAGAGGAGTCGTTGCCGAAAGGCGGGAAACGGACGACCATTGGCGATGGCGCCAGCATATGGCGGAAGAAATTGCCTCTGCAATGGATGCCGAACGGTTTGGCGTAAAAGGGGTATATTTGACGGGAAGTACCAAAAACGTGAACGCGGGGCCTCAAAGCGACATCGACCTCATCATTCATTTCACCGGCACAAAGAAACAACAGGAAGCGCTCATGACCTGGCTTGATGGGTGGAGTTTTGCTCTGAGCGAAATGAATTACCTGAGGACGGGAGTCAAGACATCAGGTTTGCTTGATATCCATATGGTGACGGACGAGGATATCCGCAAACGAACGAGTTTTGCCGTCAAGATCGGAGCCGTCACGGACCAGGCACGGAAACTTCCCCTTGGGCCTACAAAAGCTCCCTCGTAGCGTCCCCGGGGTTCTCCAGGGTAAACCCCACCAATGCCAGTTCGGGCCCCGAATGGGCCGCTCCAAGGATATGCGTCCTGCCAATTTGCCCCTTCCACGATCCCGTTAATTCCGCAGACTCATGAACGTGGCCGTGCATGCTCACAATCGGCTGCGTTCGTTCGAGAAAACGCTTGATCGCAATACTCCCCACATGGACATCGAGCGGTGCATGATCGACCATTCGCCCGTCCAACGCCGCGCGGTCGAGAACCGTGTCATAGGGAGGAGAATGAAAGAGAAAAACCGCGTTTGAGAAATCCATCCCGTTCGTCAGTTTCTCGAGGTCATTCTGGATTGTCTGCCGGGATATTTCTCTTGTCGGGGTTGGCACCGAAAAAGAGCCTTCTTCGGGGGGAATACAGCCGGGATCGACGAATCGGGAAACATCGTACCGTTCCCAGTCCTTCAGTTTGAAAGGAGTGGGGGGAACGCATGCGTATCCCGCAATGGTGTATTGACCGAATGACAAAACACGTCCGTGAATGTGGGTCCATAGCCCATTCTTGCCCGCTTGCTCAAGCGATTCTTCTTCAGTTTTCGGATCGTCATTCCCCAGAATGAGGAAAACAGAAGGGTATTGATCGTTGAGTTTTCTCTTGAGTTCCGAAAAACCATCTTTCAGGAATCCGTTGACAAAATCCGATCCCGTTGAATCCTCCCGGTGAAGAGATTCTATAAAAGGGGGGAGAAGGTCCCCCCCAAGGAACACGAGTTGACGCGGCTCTTGTTCGATTGCAGTGAAGAGCTTCTGGTATCGGTCTGTGTGACCGTGGAGGTCGGAGGCGAAGAAGCAGCTGGTCATGGAGGATGGCTCTCTCTCGCGGCATAAGCTACGGGAGAATCCATTCAAAGTAAAACACCCGCGAAGGCCCGCGTACTCTTGCGGATAAGCCCTTTCTATTCTACATTTCTGTCTGATTTTCTGTGCTCCATCACGAAGGCCACCAACAAGGAAAGACCATGGATCATTCGACGAAACACCACATGAGCAAGCACGATTATCTGTCCGGGAAGAGAATCCTGCCCAAGCCAATCACGAAGGAAAGCGACATTGCGAGCGTCATCGACAATATGGATGCTTACAACGGAGGAAGGTTAAGGGCCGCCTGTCAGCTGATGCGCGACAAGTACTCGCCCGACAATGTCACTATCGGACTGAGTATTGCAGGCGCGTTGATTCCCGCGGGCCTGGGGGCATCGACGATCATTCCCCTCATGAACCACGGATTCGTGGATTGGATGGTGTCGACGGGGGCCAACATGTACCATGATCTGCACTTTGCCTTCAACATGCCTTTGTTTCGCGGCAGCCACCAGGTGGATGATGCCGATCTGCGCAACAAGGGAGTGACCCGGATCTACGACATTCTGTTTGATTACGAGGACGTGCTCATGGCGACCGACCGCATCTTGCGAAAGATCATGCTGCGGCCGGAATTCCAGAAGGAAATGGGAACGAGAGAGTATTATTATCACCTGGGAAAGATCGTTAACGAATACGAACAGAAAAACAATCTGGGTGAAGTGAGTGTCCTGGCGGCGGCGTACCGAAACGGCATTCCGGTGTTCACCTCCTCACCGGGGGATTCCACCATCGGAATGAATGTGGCGGGACTGGAGCTCCTGGCCGATGCTGGGGGGCTCCGTGACCATTTCAAACTGAAGATCAATCCCAGCATCGACGTCAACGATTCGACCGCTATCATCCTCAACGCAAAGAACTATGAAAAAGGGAAGACCGGCGTGCTCCTTATCGGAGGGGGAAGCCCGAAGAATTTCCTGTTGCAAACGGAGCCGCAGATCCAGGAAGTGCTGATGATTCCGGAGGCGGGCCAGGATTACGACATCAACATCACCGATGCGCGGCCAGACACCGGCGGGCTTTCCGGCGCGCCTCCCAGCGAGGCGGTGAGCTGGGGCAAAATTGACCCCACAAAAGTGGAGGAGACCGTAACGGCCTACATCGATGTGACGGTGGCATTTCCGCTTCTTGCGGCATATGTGCGGCAGACAACAAAACCGAAGAAGCAGAAGCGCCTGTATGAGCGGGGAGAAGAATTGAAGAAGAAGTTGATAGATTCGTATTTGGAAAACAACAAGGAAATTGAAGAGCTGAAATCGCTCATGAAGAAACTGTGAGTCTGGCGTAAACCTGACACCGGAGAAAAACTTGAAAAAAGAAGAGCTTCTGAAACTGGTGGAGCAGCATGGCTCCCCGCTATTCATCGTCGACCACGACAAAGTGAAAAAGAACTACCGGAGATTCAAAGACAACCTGCCGCGGGTTCAATGCTACTATGCGGTGAAGGCCAACCCCGTGTCGCAGATCATCGAAACACTGTTTGCAGAAGGATCGAGTTTCGATGTCGCGTCATACAACGAATTCATGCAGGTTTATCACTATATCAAGCATTTTGACAGGAAAGAAAAGAAGCGCTTTGTTTGGGACAAGATCATTTTCTCGAACACCATCAAGGACCGGGGGACGCTTGCGAAAATAAAGCA
>DATECW010000008.1:0-9947 GCA_035286705.1 Bacteroidota bacterium | reverse complement strand
CGCTGGTATCAACGGCATAGGCATATAGGCATCATAGCCGATTTCGCCGTTCACCGACTTGCTGGCATCGATCACGCGATAGACAGAATCCGCATTCTCGTTGAACGTGTCGAACGACACCTCGTCGATCACGAACAACATAATCAGGACACAACAGGCAATCCCGATCGACAGCCCGAACATGTTGATGAAGGTGGACAGTTTGTGCCGGGCGAGATTCCGGAAGGTGATTTTGAAGAAGTTGGAGAACATGAAGTGGTTCTCAGTTATTGGTTATGAGTCTAGTTGAGGCACGGCGAAACTTGAGAGCAAAGAGCAAAGAGCATAGAGCATGGAGCATGGAGCATGGAGCATGGAGCATAATGTGTCTTCTTTGCTGCCCTCCGCTCCCTGCCCTTTGCTCCTCATTCGTACTTCAACGCTTCAACCGGATTTGCCGTCGCGGCCCTTATCGTCCTATACCCGATCGTCAATGCCGCGAGAACGACCGTGGTAAGTGCGGCCACAAGAAACACCGTCGGGCCAAGGGAAATCCTGTAAGCGAAGTCCTCCAGCCATTTGTTCATCACGACGTATGAAACCGGAACAGCCAGAACGAATGCAACAAGGATAAGTCTGAGAAATTCCTTTGAAAACATCAGAAGGATGCTTGCAACGCTCGCTCCCAGCACCTTTCGGACTCCGATTTCCTTCGTTTTCTGAACAGCAACAAACGAAATCAGCCCGACCAGCCCGATGCATCCGATTACAATGGCAATGGATGAAAAGAGTTGAAACAAAAACGCGACCCTCCGTTCCTGCTCATAGAACGACGCGATCCGTTCATCGAGAAACTCGTATTCGAAAAGGAATTCCGGGAACGTTTTGCTCCACACCTGTTCAAGATGGGATATCGTCGCTTGAATATCGGAAGCCTGAATCCTCACCCCGCCTTCGTAGTATCTGTTTGTCCGTGTTGTCAGGAGACACGGATTGACAACCTCATGAAGGGATTCAAGATTGAAATCCTTTACGACTCCGACAATCGGGTACAACTCTGATTGACGGAATCGCACCATTTTCCCCAGCGCATCGCGGGGATCCTTAATCCCCAGGCCCTGGATAAATTTTTCATTGACGAGCAATTCCCTCACAGTATCCGACGGATGATAATTACGGCCGGTCAATAACTTGATCCCGTAGGTATCAAGATAATTCTCATCGGCAAACTTCAGGTCTGTCGTCAGGATCTTTTCTTCGTTACCGTCCTGATAATAAATATTGGTATTCCAGACGTTTCCGGAAATGGCACTGTTCCACGAAAAGCTTACGAAACGTATTTGCGGGCGGCTCAACAGCTCATTCTTCACCGCTTCCAGTTTGCTTTTTTCCGGATTCGGAATGGGTACGACAATCACACCCTCGGGATTCAAACCCATATCCTGCTCAAGCAGATGATCCATCTGAAATGCGACAACAAGCGTTCCGATGATAAGCATCTGGGAAATTGCGAATTGGAGGACAACCAGAACACGGCGGAGTTTCAATCCGCCCGCTGATACAGAACCCTTCAGCGCCGGAGCCGGCAGAAAGCCGGCAAGAATAAAGGCGGGATAAAGGCCTGAGAGCAATGTCATGGTGAGCGCGAGTGCGGCGATGAAGCCAATCATGACCGGATCTGTGAGCGTGAGTTCCAGCGGAATGTCGAGACGCGATCCGAGGATGGGAGTTACGACCTCTGCGATCATGATCGCAACGGCAAGACTCATCAAGACGATGAGGAATGTTTCCCCAAGGAATTGGAGCCGAATATGTCTTGGAATGGCCCCCAGGACCTTCCGCACGCCGACTTCACGAGCCCGAGTGGCCGCTTGTGCGGTCGCCATATTCACGAAGTTCACGCATGCGGTCAGAATCAGAAATAGCCCGATGATGGCCAGGCCGGTCAGCGTTGCAAAACTAACCGTCCTCCCGATTCCTCCAGAATATTCCGGATTGAAATGGGCCTCATTCACGGGCTGAAGATGAAATATTTTTTCATCAACCGATTCCTGTAAGTAAAGGTCTTTGAAGCGCGGAAATTGCGATTCAATGCTCTCGGGTGCCGCCCCTTCGCGCAAGAGGACAAATGTCTGGACATTCGTCGTAAGATTGCGCCAATCGTACATCCAGGGATCGGTTTTCTTGAGCTCTGCACCCGAAATGAGGACCGAATACTTGATGTGGGTGTTTTTGGGCGGATCGGGTACGACTCCGACGATTTTAAGTTCCTTCTCACTCCCCCACCTGATGGTCTTTCCGACCGGAGGATCGTTTCCGAAATACCGCGACGCAACACTTTGAGTGAGAACGGCGGTTCTCGGTTCATCGATCGATTGGGGAATTCCGGCCAGAAAAGGAATATCGAGCATCTCAAAGAACGGGGACTGAACGAGGACAACTCCCTCATCTTCCTGGAATTTCTTTTCATTCCCATCCTGTCTCACCGTGAACAAACCCGCATACTCATAGTACGCCACGGTTGCCTGTTCAACTCCCGGGAAATCCTTTAAAAGGGCTTCAGCCATGCCTCCCGGCGACCCGGAGCTTTTTGTAGAACGCCCCTGTTGGATTTCGTCCGTTACCACTTTGTACAGGCGGTCTTTCTTCGGATGGAAGTTGTCGAAACTCAGCTCAAAACGAAGGAGGACGGCAATGATGATGGTGCAGGAAAGGCCCATTGAAAGCCCAAGAATATTGACCAGAGCTGCCATCTTGTTTCGGGCGATTTTGCGAAGAGCAACGGTAAGGAAGTTGGAGAACATTGGGATGATGATTGGTTAATGGTTGATTGGTTATTGAGGTAATGGCCCTGTGATAGACTCGATCCAATTGATATAGCGCGACACTCTGACATAGTATTCGACTACTCCGTACCGTCCCGGCTTGCCGCCGGTGGCGCGGGAACTTTGGCCGGAGGAAACGCCGGCGAGCCTCGCTGAATCGCCTTCCCCGAAAAACGCCGGGCCGCCGCTGTCACCGGGCCCGCTCACGCCTTCCAGCTCGGTCGTCCGCGGATCGTCGGGAGCATCGAATCGAAACTTCAGCCAATATTCCGTTGCTTCATCGATGCGATTCGTCGCCCCGCGAACTCTGCGGTCATTTCCCTTGGGGCCGGTGAGCCCGGTACCATAATCCCCATACCCGACAAGTATTACTTCGCGGTCTACTTCACCACTGCCACGATAGAGCCTGACAGCGGGGACGTTCCTGATGCGTTTCGTAAGCCGCAACAGAGCCAGATCATGGGGTCCGCCGTCCTCCCAATCGAAGTGAAGAAGTACCGAATCAACGACCGCGGAGTCGCTGCCGACTGTGACCGTGTGACCTTTTTTAATTTCCGTTCCGACATGGGCCGCAGTGAGTACCCAGTTCGGGGCAATCAACGCGCCTTCACCATCTCCGCTCCCTTCGGTGTTGGAAGGTTCATATGCACCAGCGAAGCGTACTGAGACCCAAGATGCAACGAAAGACTGTCCGCCCGGTCGTGTCGAAGGATAATGAATGGAGGTTGGCTTGCCATGACAAACCACAATTGGAATAACGAAAGAATCAGCATAGACGATCACGTGTTATTTATATTGGCGGGCCGATTGGCTCCATCAACCGTTCTGCAACTTTGATGCTGTGACTCTTCGCCGTTCACCGTTTACCTTCACCATCATTACATCAAACAAGCCCTTACTCATACCTCAGGGCCTCCGCCGGATTGGCCAGCGCAGCTTTGGCCGCCTGAAAGCCAACCGTCAACAATGCGATAATCAAAGCCAATCCCCCGGAAACGATGAACACCCACCATTCGACGCTAATTCGGTAGGCAAATCCTGCGAGCCAGGAATCCATTGCATAATAAGACAACGGTGATGCGACAATTGTCCCGACCAGAACCAGTTTGGCGAAGTCCCTTGAAAGCAGCGACACAATGCCTCCGACAGATGCTCCCAAGACCTTCCGCACGCCAATCTCCTTTGTTCTCTGCTCTGCAATGAAAGCTGCCAGGGCGAACAGGCCGACACAGGCAATAAGAATCGCCATGAAAGCCCCAACACCAAAAATTCTGCCCAGCCGATCATCTTCATCGTACAAATTGTTCCACCATTCGTCGAGAAATCCCAGCTCAATCGGATTGATCGGATCAAACTTTGCATGCACGGCGGTTGCCGCTTTGACCGCCTCCTCCGTGCCGCCTGACGGAACTCTCAGGGTGAAATAATCAATGCCATGAAGTGCATGTCTTCCTCCCGGGGGAATCAGGGCAAGCACGAGGGGGGCGATTTTCGTGTGGAGTGAGTGAAAATGAAAATCACGAACCACGCCTACGACATGTCCTGTAAAATTTTCGGCTCTCAGGACCTGACCGATCGGCGAATCAGAAAAAAGGGTCTTTGCGGCGGTTTCGTTCAGAATAACCGCACTCGAATCCGTAGTCAGGGAGCGGGAGAAATTTCTTCCCTGAAGGAGCGCAATTTCATACGTAGAGAGAAAATCCTCGTCGACAGCATTCACATAGCACGAGACTGCTTCCTGATCGGACCTTCCCTCAGCGCTAAACCGAGTCCGGCGGAAGCCCTTCCAATCGCCGGGCACCCGGGAAGAAACCGTCACTTTGTTCAGCACGGAATGCGTCTGGAGCTCCCTCTTCACGGTGAGAAAATTTTCCTGAATGGCATCGCTGTTGATATCGAACACGATGAGACGCTCCTGGTTGATGCCAAGGTTCTTGTTCCGTACGTGGTCGAGTTGACGAAACACAACGATCGTCGCGGCAATCATGACAATCGAGACAACAAATTGAAGGACAACAAGCGTTGAGCGTACGCGAGACCTGTAGCCTCCTCCTTTGGACTCTCCTCTGAGAATCGAAGCGGGTTTGAGGCTTGAAAGATAGAATGCAGGATAGCTGCCGGCTATCAGTCCAAGGATCAGAACAAGCGCCAGCGAACTGAGGATGGGAACCGGACTTAACGCGGCTCCAAGAGAGAGGTATGTCCCTGCAAGCATATTGAACCAGGGAAGAATGGCCTCAACGAGCCCGATCGAAATCACGAAGGCGATCGCCGTACTGAGGATCGATTCGGTGAGAAACTGTCCGACCATCTGGCCTCTGGCCGCTCCGACGACTTTACGGAGGCCGATCTCCCGCGCCCGCCTCATTGCCCGAGCTGTCGCGAGGTTCATGTAGTTAATGCAGGCAATGCCCGCTATGAAGAGCGCAATGAGAGCGAGAATGTTCACATAGATGATTTCACCTTCATGGGAATTGTGTTCCCAACCGATCGTGGAAGAACCGAAATGAATAGCTCTGAGAGGCTGCAAGTCGAAACGAGTTATGGCGGCATCCGCAGGCGGCAGATATTTTGACACTATTGCAGCGAGTTTTCCGGGAAGAGCTGACCCTTCTCTTTCATCCCGCAGGACGACATAGGTTGCGGCGAAAAAGCTGTCCCATGATTGCTGCTGCGAGCGGGTTTCCTCGAACTGATGCAATGTGGATTTCGAAACGAGAAAACTGAATTGAAGATGAGAATTGCCGGGAATATCCCGCATCACCCCTTCGACCGTGTAGGGAATTGTCCCGAATTCCGGGGCATCCTCGATTTCGAAGATTAGAGCTTTGCCAATGGGATCGCTTTCCGAAAAGAGTTTTTTTGCCATTGTCTCGGTGAGGACAACTGAACCGGGCCTTTTGAGCGCAGAATTCAGATCACCCGAAATCAGTTGAAAATCAAAGACTGAAAAGACGCTCTGGTCGGCAAAAAAGTAGTCCCGGGCGATGAGGCCCGTAGGTGTGCCCAATTCCCGCTTCACGGTTGACCGGGAGGCGAGAACGAGATTTGTGGAATGCTCCACCTCGGGTATTTCCCGCTCCAGTGCACCGGCAAGAGGAGGCATTACATACCCAAATGTGTTTTCGCCGTTCGGATTCTTTACGACCGCGTTCACCCGATAGATTCTGTCAGCCTTCTGATGAAAGAGATCGAATTGCAGTTCGTCGTAGACATGGAGCAGGATCAGCACACAGCACGCAAGGCCCACGGCGAGCCCGAAGATATTGATCGCTGCGAAGACTTTGTTCTTGCGCATCGTGCGTAATGCGATGAGGATGTAGTTGGAGAGCATGGGTCCTCGGCGTAAGGAAAAATGAAACTGGTTTGGTTGATTGGTTGACTGGTTAGTTGGTTAATTCTCTCTCTTTTTGATGACCCCATGACACCATCACACATGACCACATTCTCTCAGCCCTCCTACTCATACTTCAAACTCTCCACTGGGTTCGATGTTGCAACCCGGTAGACCTGAGAACTTACTGTGACCAGTCCAATCAACACGATAATCGCTCCGGCCAGGGCGTAGTGCCATGCTTGGGCCTCGACGTGATACGCATAGAGGCTGTCGAGAAAAATATCGATCAAGAAGAAACCTCCAAGAGCCGCGAAAAAGCCGGAGGTTATCAGGACAAGCACCACTTGCCGGTTGAGAAGGCCGACGATGTGAAGCACCGGAGCTCCAAGCACTTTGCGGATGCCGATCTCTTTTGTTCGTTTGACGATGATGAGTGAACTCAACGCAAAAAGACCCATTGCGGCAATTGCAATTGCAACGCCGGAGACATAGATGAAAACGAGCCGAATGGTCGATGAGACCGAGAGGGCATTCGCTGTCATCTCGCTCCCATAAAATCCCTCATAAGGAACATTCGGGGAAACCTGTTGCCATGTTTCGCGTAGAAACTCGTTCACGCGTCTGAGATTGGCAAGATTTGCTTTGACAACCAGATATCGAAACTCTTCCTCCTTCGCCAGGAGAAAGGCACTGGGTTGAATCGGATTCCACACGCTGCGATTATAGAAGTCTTCGATGACTCCGACGACACTGTACGAGAGACTGTCGACTGTGACACGCTGGCCGATCGGCTGGCTCCATCCAAATTCCGATACGAGTTTCTTGCTCACAATGATGGCTTCGTCGAGATCCGACCGGAAATTTCGGTCAAATACCCGACCTTGTGACAATCGAAGATTCATGACGCTGAGATAGTCGTATCCGCCTTTGAAGGTAGCAACCCGGCGTTCGGTCTCTCCGCTGCGTGCGGTCAATGTGGACTGGTTGTATCCCACTAAATGCCGGGTTCCTTCGACGCTCTGAACATCGGGGTGTTGGGCAGCAGCGTTGCGCAGCGTCTCAAAGACGCCCGTGCCCTGAAGGGGAACGGCGATCGTCTGCTTGGTGTCAAAGCCGAGATCGACGTTCTCCAGAAAATCTGCATTGGAGGTGAACACAATTCCGGTCAGAATCGTCAGTGCGGACAGCGAGAATTGAAACGTGAGAATCGCCTGCATGAGGAGATTCTTTCCCGCAAACCGCTGACGGCCCGTAAGGATCGATATCGGACTGAATCTGCTGACGTACAGCGATGGATACGCGCCGGAAAGAATGCTCATTCCCAGAAGCATGATCCCGAGGAACACAAAAAGAGACAGGTTGTCGTTGTAGCTAAGGGTAAGGTCCCATTCAGGCCACAGATTGCTGTAAGCCGGGACGAAGATCTCGGCCAGCACTATGGCGAAAACGAGTGAGATGACGCAGAGGATCAGATTTTCCCCGATGAATTGCACCACAAGCTGAGAACGCACGCTTCCAAGGACTTTTCGAATTCCTATCTCTTTGAGTCGCACCGCCGAAAATGCCAGGGATGTATTCATGAAGTTGAAGCAGGCCGTGAAAAGGAGAAGGATGGACGTGATGGTCGGCCCGAATATAGCCGCGGGATGCATTCCTTCCTTGAAGATGTCATTCGTCAGGTCCCTGGAATGGTCAGCCACCTCTCTCATTGGCTCAACGTAGATCTGCGAAAGAGGAAGATCCGGATTCACAGCATTCTGCCTTGCCACGTACCCGTTCAATTTCCCCTTCACTTCCTGCAGGAGAGCAGCATCATTGATCAGCACAATGGCCTCGTGGCTCCATTGGTTCCAATCCTCATCGGCCGTAACCGCATCATTCAGAGCTTCGTACGGAAGCAAAGCGTCGAATTGAAGACTGGAATTCGAGGGGATATCTTCGAGCACTGCTCCTACGACATAGTCCCCAGCATCCTTGCCGCCTGATTGGAGGGTCATGACGTTGCCGATGGGGTTCTCCATCCCAAAATACTTGGTCGCCGCCTTTCTCGTGAGAACGATCTTGCTCTTGTCCCAGAGTACCTTCTGGTCACCGGAATGAAGAGGGAAGTTGAACATCGTTAGAAAATCCCTCTCCACGTAGTACACTCCCTCATTAAACACCTTGTCCCTCACCCTGACGGGAACCCACGCAAAGATGATCCTTGACATTGCGTTGATTTGGGGAAAGTCCCTCTTGAGGATTGGGCCAAGCGGCCTGGGGGTTATTCCCACATGGTTTTGCCCACGATCGACCGCCGTAACGGAACGAAAAACATAGAGCTCATCGAGGTTTGCATGGAACCGGTCGTAATTTCGTCCAAAATCATAGTTCACGTAGGCAACAATGCCGCAGGCCATCGCAACACTGAGGGCGAAAATATTGATGAAAGAATAGAGTTTGTTCGCCTTGAATGCGCGAAGTGCAACTTTCAGATAGTTGAAGAACATAAGATTATCCGTTTATCGAGTCATCGATTGATCGGATCATCGGTTCATCGGAAAATCCGGATCCGACCTTGTGATTGCTTGCCGTTTTTTTTGGATTCTTGTTTTTGACTCAACATTACTCATACCTCAACGCCTCCACCGGATTCGCCAGCCCCGCTCTCACTGCCTGCACACTGACAGTCAGAGCGGCAATGACAAAAGCCAGAAGGGTTGTGGCCGCAAATATCCATGGACTGACATCAGTGCGATAAGCAAAACTCTCCAGCCACAGCGTCATTGCATAGTAACCAAGCGGCCACGCAAGCACATTGGCGACGAAGACGAGCTTCATGAAGTCGCGGGTCATCAGTCCGACAATTCCGGGCAGCGATGCTCCCATGACCTTGCGCACACCTATCTCCTTTGTACGGATCTCGGCGCTAAAAGCGGCTAGACCAAAAAGCCCAAGGCATGCAAGCACAATGGCGAGAACGGATGTTACGGTCAACAGGTGACCCATTCTTTGTTCAGAGGCGTGAAGGTTGCTGAACTGCTCATCCAGGAATGAATATCGAAACGGGTGCTGAGGGTCGTATTCTTTGAATTGTCGTTCGAGATACGCAAGTGTCTCAGTCACATCTCCCGGCCGGACCCGCACAGCAAAAGAAGTAAGCCACTCGCGGGGAGGAACCATGACAAGAATGGGGACGATCTTCTCCCGAAGAGATCGAAAATGGAAATCCTTCACGACTCCAATAACAGGAGCGGATGCCCGATTGACGGCCGGCATGGCGATTCGATGCTGCAGTGGATCCTCCCATCCCAACTGGCGGGCTGCTTCCTCGTTAATGATCCATGCTGCGGTTGAGTCTGTCGCGATCGCCCGGGAGAACACGCGGCCTTGGGCAAGAGGTATCTGAAGCGTCGTTATTAAATCCTGATCGCCCACCAGTATTCTCATTGGGGGAATTTGTTCAGGAGGGATGCCCGCCGGGACATAAGGGATCCCCCAATCGCCGCCTCCGGGGAGATTGGCTGTTGCAGCAACGCTGACAATCGAAGGGTGCCGGAGAAGCTCGGCTTTAATCGACTCGGTTCTCTCGTGAAGCGACGGATGTGTCATCGGGATAACAATAAGCTGTTCTTCATTGAAGCCGAGGCGCTTTTCCTGAATGTAGGTCAGCTGACGAAGGACGACACCGGTAGCGATAAGGAAAAACGCGGAAAGCGTGAACTGTGCCACCACAAGGATCTTTCGGAAGGCTGCTCCCCGCGGGCCCGACCGTTCGCCTTTGAGGACCGAAACCGGATTAAACGAGGAGAGTACCAGCGATGGAT
>DATECW010000007.1:0-11551 GCA_035286705.1 Bacteroidota bacterium | reverse complement strand
CATCTCTGCTTCCCGAACCGCTGTTGTCGACTGCATGGGTCTCCGTCCCGGCGAACGCGTTGCGGTCATCACCGACGAACCCTGCCGCACCATCGGACAGGCAATGTTCCAGGTTGTTCGCGACCTGGGCAATGATGTGTTCCTTGTGGAGATTCCTCCGCGTCGTACGAACGGGGAAGAACCGCCGCCGGAAGTGGCCGACATGATGCTGAAAATGGATGTTGTTCTCATCCCTACCAGCAAATCGATGACCCATACCAATGCCAAGCGGAATGCACAGGCAAAGGGGGTTCGGATTGCCACGCTCCCCGGAGTGACCGAAGATATGATGGTACGTTGTATGAATGCGGACTACAACAAGATTGCAGAACTTACCGACAAGCTTGCTGATCTCATGGAGAAAACATCTGTCATCCGGGTTACGGCTCCGGCGGGCACGGAGATAACGATGCCCGTGGAAGGGAGAAAGGCGTACAGAAGTCACGGCCTTTTCCGCGAAAAAGGAAAGGGAGGAAATCTCCCGACAGGAGAGGCATTCATGGCCCCGCTTGAAGATCAATCTCATGGGATCGTCGTTGTGGATGGCTCCATGGCCGGAATCGGGATGCTGAAGCAGCCGATTCACATCAATGTGAGAAATGGGTATGCCAAAGAGATTGCAGGTGGGGAAGAAGCTCAGAAACTTGTCGAACTCCTGAATATCCACGGTCAACTTTCACGCAACGTCGCTGAGTTCGGCATAGGGACGAACGACAAGGCGAGAATCACAGGAGCAATTCTTGAAGATGAAAAAGTCATGGGAACAATCCACATCGCGTTCGGAGATAATGTCTCGATGGGCGGGGTCGTCAACGTTCAGAGCCATTTGGACGGCTTGATCTACTCTCCTTCGGTTTGGTTCGACGAGCGACTGATCATGAAGGATGGAAAGTTGCTAATCTGAACGCGGGCGTGAATCCAGATTCCGGCTCCGATCATGTGATGATTCGGAGCTTTTTTTTCGGGCTTGTCAAGTCGGGGAAATCGGCTTAGAAGTCGTCTTACAGGCATCAAATGGCGAAAGACGAGTTCCGACAATGAGCACGTTTCACTTCTTGAGTTTTTCCTTACCTTGAGAAGCAACGCTCTCGTTTTTGTCATTTGCAATAACTGCAAACCTCCAGAAGTGCGATTTTGAAAAAAAAACGATTTTCTTCCGCCGGGCGGGGCACGTTTCTTGTAACTCAAACCCCGAGCAAGGTGTGTCCGTATCCGTGGGGGTCACAGTGAAACCCAAGAGATTCCTCCCATTCCTGCTTTTCCAAAGCAAGAGACTGCCTCACCCTGGACCTCGATCTCAATCTCTCGCTTTTACTTTCTGCCTACTCCTTACTCCCTACTGCTTACTGCTTCTCACCTCCTGCAAAGACGTCGGTGTCCTGCCTAATAGAATCCTCGGTCCGGATACGACGAGCCACAACTTCATCTGGCAGATTGACACTCTCGGAGATGGAAATTCCAGCGTTCTCAATGATGTGTTCATCATTGATGAAAACAATATTTGGGCGGTGGGAGAGATATATTTGAAAGATACGTCTGGTCAATTTGATTCGAATGCTTACGGATTTGCGGTGTGGGATGGAGCAAAATGGAATCTTCGAAGGCATACGGCCGTAGGTCCAACTGGCAACATTTCAAATCTCAGGCCCCGAGGAGTATTTGCATTCAGCTCAACTGACGTCTGGTTTGCTTCGGGGGGGGTATTTCACTGGAATGGCCAGACGGTTACTTCGTATTGGATCAACGATTTCCCCGGAAATCCCAGTCCGATCCTTTCACCCGGTCAGACGGCGGAAAGAATCTGGGGAGCTTCCAGTTCAGATTTATATGCGGTTGGCCTTGCTGGAGCAATGGCACATTTCGACGGCATCTTGTGGCAGAAACGCGAGAGTGGGACAACACTACCTCTGAATGACATTTGGGGGACGAAAGATTTGTCATCAGGGATTGGGGAGATTCTCTGCGTGGCATCGAACAAGTATCTTGATGAGGGTAAGAAAGTTCTCAGGATTACAGGTTCGACGGTGACAAGTATTGCGGACACGGGCCTTTCGTGGGGAATCAGTGGAGTTTGGTTCACCATGAGTGGTCCTTACTACGTTGTCGGCGCGGGCGTTGGTAGGAAGTCCATCTTGGATACAACCTCTTGGAAGGTTTCGGGCCCGCAAGAAATCACAACATACTTTTCGAATGCGATCAGAGGCAATAACCAGAATGATATCGTTGTGGCAGGCGCATTCGGCGAAATTGTTCATTACAACGGTTCATCATGGAAGAGTTTTTTGACTCAGACTGCAATGGCAAACGGAACGTTTTATTCTGTCGCGTTCAAAGGCAGCATCATCGTATCTGTTGGCCAAGTCGGAAACAGAGCAGTCGTGGCAAAGGGAAAGAGGATAGAATAGTGGCAAATAAATCAAAGGAGGGGGCTATGAGAACTCATCTAATATTTCTAACAACGGCAATTCTTTTCGTTGTCGTTTTTGCACAAGGCCAGACTCCAATCTCAAGTGCATCATATAGTAGCTATGAACCATACATAGCAATAAATCCGACGAACCCCAGAAACATCGTGATCGTTGCTATCACATTGCTCTCACCACACCGGGGTATAGGCGCATGGAGGACCACGGACGGCGGCGGTACTCTGGATTGCCAATCAAAGGGGTCACATGGAGCCGAATCCAATTCAAAAGCTGTCTGAATCTCTGAAAACCACAAGAGACAAACTCAAGGAGATTGTCGCACATACTCTTTCCGACGATAAAGTACCACTATCAGATATTCTTGATGACCTGTATACCGCTAACTATCTCATCGGCGACATACATGCTATCTATCAAAAGATCGGTGAAGAAAAACAAGATGCTTTGAAGAAACTCATAGAATCGGAAAATTGGGAAACGACACAATCCGAGTATGACCTTAAGAAGCTTCGACTTGGTGTTCGCGTGTTTGCGCCAAACGAATCTTGCAAATACCCCAAAGGCAAGCACTGGCTTTGCGCCAACTGCTTTGAAAATCGTCAAAAGTCCATTCTGCAACTGCAAAAGGGTATTAGTGGACGAGTTGGCTTGTCCGCAGCTTTTACCCCATTCTTGCTTTGTCCCCGTTGCCAGATAAAACTGGATATTGACAGCGAGGATTTCCAAGACTACAATTCTGCGTAGCCATTTGGCAAACTGAGCCACTCGAAGGCAGACTGAGCCATTACCACGCCCCCCGGAGGCTTTCATTCTTTCACCAAAACTCGTACCTTTTTGCATCTCAAATGGAGCGGGAAAACAATAAGAAACTACACGATGGTCAGCTGAGTATCGGGATCATGTGACACCCTTTCGAGGAAGATGGAGAATCAACTAGAATTGGTTGCGGGGAGACTGACAATCCGCATCCCAAAATCCGAACTTCTGTTCCGGACTGCACGCAGCAGCGGGCCCGGCGGACAAAACGTCAACAAGCTTGAAACGAGGGTAGAGCTTGAATTCGACATTGCCCATTCTCCAAGTCTCAACGAAGAACAAAAACACGTCCTCTTTGAGCGGCTTGGATCCCGGGTCAATTCCCGCGGTGTTCTCCGCGTCGTAGCTCAGGAATCGCGCAGTCAATGGTCGAACCGCGAACAGGCTACAAGAAAGTTCATCGATCTGCTGCAAAAAGCCCTTCGGCCGCGTAAAAAGCGTATTCCAACGAAGCCTTCCTCCCTGGCGCGGGAACGCCGCCTCCTTGCGAAGAAACGGGCGGGCGAAAAGAAACGAAGGCGAAGCATTCCGGAAGAATAGGCCGCAACCGTTCCGCAACTTCCATGGTCGTACCTCGTAACCCCAGATGTACGAACGGAGGAAACCCTTATGAAATCGAAAATGATCCTGTGCACTGCCCTTCTTGCAGTCTTCACGTTGGGCTTTATCGCTCGTGCGCAAGAAAGCCGCGAAGTCAACAAGACCGTACCGCTGACCAAGGACGGTCAGGTGTCGATCGACACATACAAGGGAAGTGTCAATATTGAAACGTGGGAAAAGGAAGAAGTGAGCATCAATGTGCGGATTGAAGCCGATGGATGGGGACGTAACGAGGATGAGAAAGTGAGGGATACGGACATTCGCATAGATGCTTCCGCCGGGTCTGTCTCCATTGAGACGAACTACAAGAAAGTGGAGCGGCGAAACCACTCGTTTTGGGATATCTTCGACGGAGAGTTTGGCAACCTGCCATTTGTCCACTACACGATCAAGATGCCGGCAACGGCAAAACTTCGTATCAAAGACTACAAATCGGAAATCGACGTGGCCAACCTCCGGTCGGACATGGTTTTGGATACCTATAAAGGCGAGGTGGATATCCGATCGCTGAGCGGGGGATTGGATTTGGAGACCTATAAAGGTGAATGCAGAATAGAGTTCGCCGCCATGTCATCGGAAAGCAGATTCGAGACTTATAAGGGTGAAATCAAAATCACGGTTCCGTCGAAGGCCGGATTTCAGCTTGATGCCGATGTCGGTCGACGCGGAGATTTCGATTCAGATTTTCAATTCGTTTCTTCGACCTCAGGCCGTTCGCGGCGCGACTACTATTACAGGGGCGATGTGAACGGGGGAGGGCCTGCCCTCAGACTTCGCACAGAGAAGGGATCGTTTCGATTGATACACCGCTGAGCAGCCAGCTGTTGTTCGATGAACAATCCGCCGACCTCGACAGAACGGCGGATTTTTTTTTGCCTGCCGTTTGAAGAGAAGCCGCTTTTCTGCTATATTGCCAAAGTATCGGAGGAACAATCCATGAAGAAACTCTATCGTTCTGAAGCTGATAAGAAGATTGCCGGAATTTGTGGCGGGATCGGTGAGCACCTCGATGTCGATCCGACGATTGTCCGCCTCGTGGCCATTGTTTTTGCATTTGCAACCGGAATTCTCCCTTTTCTCATCGGTTATCTTGTGGCATGGTGGATTGTTCCCACGAAGACCGAGCTGGAAGCCCATTAGGATCGGATGGATACGTTCGATACGGAATCACTGGTCAGCGTCGTCATTCCCACCCGGAACCGCGCCAAACTTCTTTCGCGAGCCATTCAGAGTGTCCTCGCGCAAACGCATTCCCACCTTGAACTCATTGTTGTTGACGACAATTCGTCAGATGACACGCCACAGCTTGTGCAGGCCGTGAGCGACAAACGAGTTCACCATGTGAGGCATGACACGCAAAAGGGTCCTGGCGCTGCACGGAATACCGGCGTGGCTGCCTCTCAGGGCCAGTTCGTGGCGTTTTTGGACGATGATGACGAGTTTCTTCCCGACAAGCTCCAGGTTCAGATGGATGCTTTCGGAAAATCCGTTCCGGCGGTCGGAGTGGTTCTCGGGGAAGTACAGGTTTTGCGCAACGGCCTGCCCCTCGACCTGTTTCCCTATGACGGGAAGTCGGGCAGCATTTTCCTGCATGTGCTCGCAGGCAACATGTTCCCGCTTAACGCATCCCTCATCCGGAGACATGTTCTTGCGGCATTTGATGACAAACTGCCTTGCCTGGAAGATTTTGATTTCCATCTCAAGGTTCTCCAGCAAACAAAGGCAGTCTATGTCGACAAGCCATGTGCCATCTATCACGCCGACAATGATCGGAAGAGATTGTCCGAAGAACGTGTCAATGTCCATCGTTCGTTTCGCATCCTTCGGGGGCGATGGTTCAATGATCCCGAGGATATCTTCCTCAGACAAGCCCATCCCGACCTCCTTCTCAGCTTTGCGCTCAGACTTCTCGCCCTTGGTTACGCCGACCAAATGACCAGAGACTATCTTAACGAGTCGTTCAGGATGAAAAAGGACGGACGCCGTCTGTGGTACAGGCTCCTGAATCTGGCCGGCCCGGGGGCATTACGGCTTTTCGCCTCGAAAAGGAGGTAGCTGAAGGAATCTTTTACACGTCGACGGTGTTCAGAGTGAGTCACCAAACACTTTCTTTTTGTGAGGTCCCATGATCCAGGCACTGTTGTTGAGCATGTTCATCGTTTTCGCAGGAGTCCAACAAACAATGAATCAGGCAAACGATGCGCCATTTTATCGGTTTACAATGAAAACAATCGACGGCAAGGAGCAGCCGCTTGCATCGTATCAAGGCAAAGTCGTTCTCGTCGTGAACGTCGCTTCACGGTGCGGCTATACCCCACAGTATAAGGATCTTGAAGCCACACACCGGAAGTTTGGGGCACAAGGGCTTGCGATTCTCGGTTTCCCCGCGAACAATTTTGGGTCTCAGGAGCCTGGATCCGATTCGGAGATCAAGGAGTTCTGTAAGACCACGTATGATGTGACCTTCGATCTGTTTTCAAAGATCAGCGTCAAAGGAGAAGATCAGCATCCGCTGTACCGCTACCTTACAACCGAGACACCGTTCAAAGGCGACGTGAAGTGGAATTTCCAAAAGTATCTGATCGACAAGAAAGGAAACATCGTCGCCATGTACCCCTCGCGCGTCAAACCGACAGATGAGGAAGTTGTTCGCAAGATTGAAGCCCTGCTTGCCGAAAAATAGAGGTTCCGCGAATGAGCATTTGACCGCCTTTTGAGCTTTGAGGAGAAAGGCGGTTTTTTTATTTTGTATCAACCATGGGCCGAAAAGCTGCAGTCTCACTTCTTAATCGTGACGGACTCTTCTCTTGGGAAGCGCTCCAATGGGCGGAACAGAATCCCGGTACGGTGATTCTTGAATCGAATCCTGGTGATGCGGCAAACAGAACGAGCTTTTTGTTCTCCCGGCCGCTGGAAATTGTACGGGCTGAAACCCTCGAAGGCGTGCAGGGAGCTCTGGAGAGAATCGATCAGGCCGTACAGGAGGGATGTTACGCCGCCGGGTGTCTCGCGTATGAAGCCGGATACGCTTTTGAACAGCGATTCCTCGAAAAAAAGACCCCGAGTGCTCCGCTGCTGTGGTTTGGATTGTACGAACGGCCAATCACCGTCGACCGGCGCTCGGGAATTCTCGAGGGCCCTTCCGACGACGTCCGTTACATTCGGGAATCTGTTCGGACACAGCGAAGGTCAATTGCCCCATCTACACAGCATCTCCATTTCCGCGCTGCTGTTTCCGAGGCCAGGTATCTGGATGCGTTTGCAAAGGTCCAACACTATATTGAAGCGGGAGATACCTATCAGGTCAACCTGACCTTCAAACTGTCTGCTCAATTCTCTTCTTCGGCCGCCGCCCTGTATGCACGCATGAGGAATGCCCAGCGAGTTTCCTATGGCGCATTCGTCAACGTCGGCTCACTTGTTCTTCTGTCCTGTTCGCCGGAGCTGTTCTTTCGTCGCATAGGAAACCGCATGATCTTGAAACCGATGAAGGGTACCATCGCTCGCGGCCGGACTCTGGCGGAAGACAAGGAACGATCTACCATGTTGATGGAATCGGAAAAAAACCGTGCTGAAAACCTGATGATTGTCGATCTTCTGAGAAATGACGTGGGGAAAATCGCACGACCGGGAAGTGTTCGCGTGAAGCGTTTTTTTGACATCGAACGGTATGAGACCGTGTTCCAGGCAACCTCAACAATCGAAGCATTATTGAAAGACGGAGTAGGTATCCCGCGGATTCTCCATTCTCTCTTCCCAAGCGGATCGGTGACCGGAGCACCGAAGATACGGACCATGGAAATCATCAATGAACTGGAAGAGAGCCCAAGGGGATTCTACACGGGCAGCATCGGGTTTTTCACTCCGCGCAAGAAGGCCGTTTTCAATGTCGCCATTCGGACCCTGGTGATCGACAGGGAGTCGCAAAGTGCCGAGTTCGGTGTCGGAAGCGGAGTTGTCCACGATTCACGGGGAGTGGACGAGTATAAGGAATGTCTCCTGAAAGCACGTTTTCTCGAAGAGGAACTGGATGATTTCGGACTCATCGAAACGATGCGCTGGGATTCCCGCCGCGGCTGGTTTCTTCTGCCCTATCACCTGCGGCGGATGAAGGATTCGGCTTCCTATTTCGGATTTCGCTTCTCCTCTTCAGAATTGAAGGACGAGCTGAAGCAGGTGGTACGGAGACTCCGGAGACATTCCGGGAACGGCGCGTTCAGAGTGCGGCTCGTGCTCGATCGCATCGGCCAGATCTCAATAACCCACTCCCGGCTCGATCTCCTCGAGGGAAAACAGTTTGTCCGGTTTTCGCCCCTGGCGCTGGATGCGGAGAATCGCTTTCTTTTTCACAAGACAACAAATCGTGGTGAGTACGACAGGGAACTTGAGAGGGCGGAGCAGGAAGGATACTTCGATGTTCTGTTTCGAAACAAGCAGGGGGAGATGACGGAGGGGGCGCGATCAAATGTCCTCATCCGGCGCGGCGATACATTTCTCACGCCTCCTCTGGAATGCGGAGTCCTCGCCGGCACATACCGGTCGTATCTTCTTTCGTCGGAAAAATACCAGGTTCGCGAACAGCGACTGTATCCGGACGACCTGTTGTCGGCTGATGAACTGTTTGTCTGTAACGCTCTCAGAGGGCTGGTGAAGGTTGCTTTCCCTGAGCACGCGATGACAGCCTAGTGTCTCGACTGACAAGAACCTTACCAAGTCGGGGGAGAAAATCATGGTACACGGTCGAAATTGCTGATTTCGTTTGACCAACTCAGGTACGGCATCCCTGAGGCTCGGCACGAGATATTGTTCAAGAAAGGTGACTGACATGAAAAACCTGTGGCTCATGAAGACGGAACCGGGAACATATTCGTTCGACGATCTGGTTCGCGAGGGCACGACGGTTTGGGACGGCGTGAGCAATCCGCTTGCCCTCAAGCACTTGCGCTCCATGCAGAAAGGAGACCGCGTCATGATCTACCATACGGGAACGGAAAAAGCCGTGGTGGGAACGGCGGAAATCGTTGGCAATCCGGGTCCTCCTGCGGGGAAAAAGGATACGAATCTCGTTGTTGTGGAAATACGAGCAGCGGACAGGCTGCAAACATCGGTGACGCTCCAGGCGATCAAGACCGACAAGGCATTTGCCGGATTCGAGCTGGTTCGGTTGCCGCGACTCTCTGTAATGCCAGTACCCAAGGCACTTTGGGATAAAATTATCAGGATGGGAGCGCAACGGTGAGTGCTGGATTGTACAGCCGCCTGAAGGAGTTGCTGCCATCCTCTCTGCGCAGGTTTCTCAGTTCCATGAACCAACGCTTTCTTGCGCGCAGTACTCTGCGCAGGAAGTACGGCGATTGGTTTGAGACCGATTGGAGGAAGAAATTCCGGACGATCAGTGATGAGGAATGGAAGCGCGCGTATGATGAAGCATGGAAGCACCGCAGGAATGATTGCGTTGAGGAAACAGATGCCGCGCAGTTTATCGATGCACTGGGTGTCCCGGGAAGCGTCGTTGACGTCGGTTGCGGCCAGGGCTCGCTTGCCATTCGATTGGCCCGCGCGGGATTTCAGGTCAACGGTGTCGACGTCAGTCCGGAGGCTCTTCGCCTCGCACGCACCAATGCCGCAGAAAGCGGAGTGCAGATTGAATGGGCAGAGGGCTTCGCAGAGCGGCTGCCTTTCGCGGACAAATCGTTTGATTATCTGACATGCGCCCACACGTTGGAACATGTCAAAGATCTCGATGCCGTTGTCCGGGAATTCAAACGGGTGACGAGGAAGACAATCGCAGTTCTCACTCCTCAGCAATCGTTCAAGATGTACATGGACAACTATCACACACAGTTTTTCGATCGGAAAGAAAAACTCGTGGATGCGTTTGGCCTTAAGCGATACCAGTGCCACGAAATCGATTGCGGCGATCACAGTCATGAATTTCAGGGAAAGGCATGGTTCTATGTCGGGCACGTCGGATAGCAGGATCCAGGCATCATCGTGCGCGTTCAGAGAGTTGCAGGGGCAGGATTGCCCAACGAAAGGTTTCCGACATCGATGGATTGCTACGACCTTTTCAATGTTCTCCTCAGAGAGGAATTATTGCTCTTTCAAGTTTCCTTCCCGATATTGAAACGATGAGAAGAACGTCCCCTTTACGCCTGCTGCTCTCAGCCCTCTTTCTTCCTTTGTCTCTCAGTGCACAGGGAGTTGATATCCGCGGAATCGTCACCGACAGCACAACAGCGGAGAAACTCCCCTTTGCCAATATCGTATTGCTTGGAACAAATAAGGGTGCTGCGAGCAATATCAATGGGTTTTATCTCATTCCGAACGTCCTTCCGGGTGAATATGACATAACGTTCAGCTCCGTCGGCTATGCAAAGAAGACGCTCCGGATCTTTGTGGGAATATCCGGGCCCGTGGTCGTCAATGCCGCTCTTTCCTCTACGACCGTTGAAATGGCTGAAGTAGTGGTGACGGAGACCGGGAAACGTGAGCTCAGGGAAATCAACACCAGCATTCATATCCTTGATCAAAAAGACATGAGAGTCGTGCCTGTCACTGTTCAGGAAGATGTCTTTCGATCAATCCAGATCCTGCCCGGAATCGTATCGACAAGCGATGTCAATTCCCATTTCTATGTGCGTGGCGGTAGTGGAGACCAGAATCTCATCCTCCTGGATGGGATGAAGATCTTCAATCCGTTTCACGCGTTTGGAGTCTTCAGCGTTTTTGATCCCGATATCATCAAAACGACAGAAGTCTTTACCGGGGCGTTCCCTCCCGGTTATGGCGGGCGGCTTTCTTCGGTTGTGAGCATGACGACCCGGGACGGAAAGGCGACAGGGATTGGCGGAAGGGCGAACGTGAATTTTCTTTCGACGAAGCTCCAGCTGGAAGGACCGGTCTTCGGGAATTTCCAATGGCTTGTCAATGGAAGAAAATCGATGTTCGAGCAAACACTGTCGAAATTTCTGAATCAGGACGCCCCCGTTGATTTCTATGATGCTTTCTTCAAGGTGACCAACCGGGGAGAGGAAGATTCGCATTCGTCGATGCAGGGATTCTTCAGCGGAGATGATCTCAAGAATAGCAATCCTACCCAGCCGAACTACCGCTGGCGGACGCACGCGTTCGGCATCACGGCGTCCGGCCTTATCCAGGAACGCCTGTTTGTCCACGCTGTTGCATACGAAAACTATTTTGAAGGGAAAAGGGACGCGAAAAATTCGCCCGTTATCACTCCGTCAACAACCACAGTCCGCGAGAGCGGCGTCAGGACGGAGGCAACCTATTATTCGGACAATCAGGATCTGTATTTCTTCGGATTTGAATTCAGTTTTCCGACGCTGGAGTACAAGCTGATCAATACACTCGGTGCCAGCCGAAGGCTTTTCGCCACGAGGGCTGATGTGGCGATGTGGATTCGCTATCAGGCGAATGTGGGGGATTTCAAGATCGACGGCGGGCTCCACATGGACATGGGATCCATGTTTGAACGCGGATTTGCCGCCGAGCTGTTGCAGCCCAGAGTCAATATGAGCTGGATTCTGATAAACGATTGGAAGTTCAAGGTTTCATACGGGCGGTTCAATCAGAATATTATCACGGTTAATAACGAAGACGATGTTGTCTCCGTGTTCGACGCCTGGATCGCTGTCCCGGACTTCCTT
>DATECW010000006.1:0-7303 GCA_035286705.1 Bacteroidota bacterium | reverse complement strand
CGTGAAGATCGGTACCGAACATTCATGGGGCATGACCCTCTCCGCCCGTCAGACCATTTTCAATTCAACCGTCATTATCGGCGTCGGCGCGGCACACATCTATTCTGAAGCCGCCCGCGAACTTTACCGTGCCAAAAAACTTGAAACCGTTTCAAACGTTCGGAAGACCTTCTACGCAGTGTTGCTCGCGTCCGAAGCCCGCGACCTCATGCGTGCAAATCTGAAGAACGCCGAGGAGAACCTGGGAAACGTCCGGACCATGAGCAAACAGGGGCTGGTATCAGAATACGATGAGCTCAGAGCCACGGTGGGCGTAGAGAATCTCAGGCCCGAGGTCATTCGCGCCGAAAACAACTATCTTCTCGCTCTCGACGGCCTCAAGAGTGCAATGGGAATTGATGCGTCGGAACAGATTGTCGTGGACGGAACGCTCCAATTTCAGCAGGTTCCGGAAGACCGAGTTGTCTCCGCCGTCGACGAGGTCAAGGAATCCAATGCCGGCCTGAAGGCTCTTCGCCTGCAAATCGGTGTCAATCAGGCTTTCCTGAACGTCGAGCGCTCCAACTATCTTCCCATGGTGTCCGCCTTTGGAAATCTCCAGTATCAGGCGGCAAAGAATACGTTCAATATTTCGACCAATGATTTCTTCCGCAGTTCCCAGGTGGGGCTCAGTCTCTCGTTCAGCGTCTTTCAGGGTTTCCAGACAAACGCACGAGTCGATCAGGCCAAGGTCGAAGTACGAAAGACCGAAGAGCAAGTGGCAAACCTCGAGAACAACCTCCGGACAGCCGCCCATTCGCTTGTTCTGCAGCTGAGACAATCGCAGCAGCGGATTGAGGCCCAGGGAAAAACCGTCGAACAGGCCGAACGGGGATACAAGATTGCCACCACCCGATTCCTGAGCGGCGCCGGTACTCAGCTCGAAGTCAATGACGCCCAGCTGGCACTGACGCAGGCCAAAGTGAACCGGATTCAGGCCGTTTATGATTATCTGGTGGCATCAGCCGATTTTGACAGGACACTCGGGTATTTGCCCGCTTTCACTCAATAGTGTAACGCATTGATCAATTCAACGAGGATCGTTATGAACAACATCAAATTACTTGCCGGTGCATTTCTTCTATCCGGTCTGGTTCTTGTTCTCGCAGGGTGCGGCCAGTCGGACGCCAAAACGGAGCCGGGCGGGGGGCAGGATCCCCCCTCGCAGTCTGTCACCGTCAAGGTTCAGGAAATCCACCTCTCGCCGTTCACTGACGTTATTCAGACGACCGGTATAGTCAAGGCGCAAGAAGACGTCATGCTCAGCCCCGAGGAAGGCGGCGTGGTGAAACAATGGCTTGTCAGGAAAGGCGAAGCCGTGAAGAAAGGACAAGTGCTTGGAATCCTGAACGACGACGTCATCAAGGCGGGCTACGAGGCGGCCCAGGCGCAATACAACACCGCCCAATTGAACTACGAGATGCAGAAGTCTGTCTACGAAGAAAAAGCCATCAGTGAACTTCAGTTCAAGAATTCGCAGTACGGGCGCGACGCCGCAAAGGCGCAGGCGGACCTCATGAAGGCCCGATACGAAAGAACCCGTATCAAGAGCCCGATTGACGGAGTTTTTGATGAGAACTACTACTACGAGGGAGAATTTGCCCCGCCGGGCCTGCCGATAGCCCATATCGTCAATGCCCGCTCCGTGAAGATCTCTGCCGACGTAACGGAACGTTATGCCGCCATCGTGAAGGTTGGCGACCTTGTGCGGATTATTCCCGATGGAACCCCTGGAGATACGCTCGAAGCGCGCATCAACTACGTGGGGGCATCCGTTTCGGCCAGCAATCGAACGCTTCCCGTGGAAATCTTCATTCGGAATCCCAACCTCCGCCTCAAGCCCGAAATGATCACGCGGGTCAGCATCATGAGGTCTGAGCGGAACAATGCCATCCTGGTCGATGAGAGCATCGTTCAGCAGATCGACCGGGACAAGATGGTGGTGTTTATCGAAAACAACGGCGTGGCGGAGCAAAGGATCGTCAAGTTGGGCGCACGCCAGGGAACTCTGCTCGAAGTCGTCCAGGGATTGAAGCCCGGCGACCGCGTCATTGTATCCAACGTCCAGAAACTGGTGAACGGTCAGTCTGTTAACGTGAACAGTTAATATCCATTGATGTACTAAGAGAAGAACGCATGCGCATTTCGAACATCGCAGTCGACAATAGGGTGGCCGTCTATATCCTCGTCGCGGTCATCGTGATCATCGGTTACAGCACGTATTCCTCCATGCCAAGGGAATCGGCACCCGACATCACCATTCCGCTCGTTATCGTCTCAACACCGTACATCGGCGTTTCTGCAGCCGACATCGAGGGATTGGTGACCCAGCCGCTCGAGCAGGCCTTGAAATCTCTGAAAGACATAAAACAGATAACTTCCGTTTCGAAGGAAGGCCTTTCGACGATCCGCGTGGAATTCAACACCGGCATCGACATGGAAGAGGCGCTCCGCCGGGTCCGGGATGAGGTGAATTCCACCCGCTCCGATCTTCCGAATGATATTCTTGATCCGATTATCTCGGAAATCAATTTCAGCGAGTTCCCCATTATGTTTGTAAATGTCGAGGGGGAGGTGGGAATCGCGCGCCTCAAGAAAGTTGCTAAGGATCTGCAGGATAAAATTGAAGCAATCCCGGGCGTTTTGCGCGCCGACCTGACGGGCGGATTGGAACCCGAGGTTCAGGTGAATGTCGACCTCTACCGCATGAACGGTTACCAGGTGAGCTTCAGTGAAATTGCAGACGCTGTGCGTGCGGAGAACCTCTCGCTTCCCGGGGGGACCATCGATGATGCAGGCAAGTCATTTGCCGTTCGCGTGCCGGGTGAATTCAAGGAGGTCAGGCCGTTGGAGGATATCGTCGTCAAGATCCAGAACGGCAAGGCCATCTACCTGCACGACGTGGCAACGGTTGACTATTCGTTTGAGGACCGGAAGACGTATTCGCGGCTGAACGGCAACGAAGTTGTCTCTCTTGCCGTCCGAAAAAGGGCGGGAGAGAACCTCCTGCGCATAGCCGGCGAAGTCAAAGACCTTGTAAAACAGGAAAAGACTGTGCTCCCTTCCGGGATCAACCTGGCTGTATCCAACGATCAATCGATCAGTATTCAGCGTTCCGTACACGAACTCGAGAACAGCATCATGACCGGGATGGTCCTTGTCGTACTCTCCTTGTTCATGTTCTTCGGATTCAAGAATGCGATCCTTGTGTCGACGGCGATTCCGTTCTCGATGTTCATCGCGTTTGTGATTCTCAGTGCTTTTGATGTCACATTGAACTTCGTAGTTCTTTTTGCCCTTGTTCTCGCGCTCGGCATCCTTGTCGATGATGCGATCGTGGTTATCGAAAACATCTATCGGCATCAGCACGAATACAAGAAGCCCCCTCTTCAGGCAGCGAAGGATGCTACGCAGGAAGTCGCTATGCCCGTTATCTCCTCCACGATCACAACGATAGCGCCGTTTATTCCCCTGCTCTTCTGGCCCGACGTGGTGGGCGAGTTCATGTGGTATTTGCCCATTACCCTCATTTCCACCCTTGGGTCCTCCCTGTTTGTGGCTTTTGTCATCAGTCCTGTCCAGGGTGCACAATGGATCGACTATCAGAAGGAAATCAAGAAGGCGAAACAGAATCTCGAACATCCAAGCTGGTGGAAGAAATACAACCCTTTGACCTGGCTGTATCATAAGAGCGATGAGGTGCTGTTCCCGTGGCTTCAGCAGCAGTATGTCCTTGCGCTTCACTGGGCGCTTGCCCGCAAGCGGTTAACGATTGCAGGAGCAGTGGGAGTTCTTTTCCTCACGTTCGTGCTTTTCGGGCTGTTTAACAGCGGGGTTGAATTCTTCCCAACCACCGAACCGATCCGCGTGACGGCAAACATTGAAGCTCCGCTTGGTACCTCGCTCGACGTTACCAACGCGATCGCCGAAATGACCGAGGAACATATCAATCAGATTCACGGAAAACCGGATGTTGAGTTCGTGGTATCTTCCGTCGGAACATCCGATGACCCGTTTGACTTCGGGGGCCAGGGAACCTCGAACAAAGCCCAGGTCGCCATCAACTTCTACGAGAAGAAGTATCGCAACCAGAGCACGTTTCACACCCTGGAAGAAATACGGGAGGCCGGCGCACTGGTAACCGGGGCAAACATTCGGGTTGCCAAGCAGGAGATGGGACCCCCGGTCGGAGCCCCCGTCAGCATCGAGATTACGGGCGAGAACTATGACCAGCTCGCCGCGCTGAGCGCCACAATTCGCGGATTGATCAAAGACACTCCCGGATTGTTCGATCTGAAAGACGACTACAATGTCGGAAAACCTGAAATAGAGGTTATTGTCGATCGCGAAAAAGCAGGGCTCCTTTGGACCAACACCGGGCAGATTGCCAGCACTATCCGCGCGGCCATAACCGGAATCGAAGCATCGAAATACCGCGTCGGGGAGGATGAATACAAGATACGCGTGCGGCTTGAAGAGAACCAACGAGAGTCTTTCCGTGATCTTCAAAATGTCCGCGTGACGTTTATGAATCGCCGCGGCCAGCTTCTTTCCATTCCCGTCTCGACCGTCGCAGAGATCAAACGCACGTCGGGGGTTTCCGACATCCGCCGGAAAGATCTCAAGCGGGTCATCACCGTTACGGGCAACGTGGAAGGAAGAGTAGCGTCGGATGTCCTCAATGAGGTCCGCGAACGGCTGGCGGATATGGAGCTTCCTGCCGGATATACCATGAAGTTCACGGGAAAAGACGAGGAACAGAACAAGGCCCAGGCGTTTCTGGCGAAGGCATTCGTCATCACCATTCTGCTGGTATTCCTGATTCTCGTGTCGGAGTTCAATTCGGTCAAAGTTCCCTTCGTCATCATGCTGTCCGTTTTCCTCTCTCTTATCGGCGTGCTCATGGGATTGATCATCACTCAAACGCCGTTTGTCATCATCATGACGGGGGTCGGCGTCATCGCCCTTGCCGGCATTGTCGTAAAGAACGCGATTGTGCTGCTGGATTTTGCCAAACGAAAGGTCGATGAAGGGATGCCGCTCGACGAGGCGCTCGTAGAGGCCGGACGCACACGGCTACGGCCCGTGATACTCACCGCCGCAACAACAGTACTGGGGATCTTCCCGCTCGCGACCGGATTCGACTTTGACTGGAGGGAGTTCCATTTCGTTACGGGAGCAGAGAGCGCCGCGTTCTGGGGCCCGCTGGGCATTGCGGTCATCTTTGGGCTTTCCATTTCCACATTCCTCACCCTCGTCATTGTCCCGACATTCTATTCGCTCCTCGAGGAATGGTCCAACAAGGTTGCCGCATTCTTCAGGAGGGTGTTCAAGCTTGATTCCGAAGACGCAGAAGCCGCGGCCGACGAAGTACCAAAACAGTAGTCTTCTCCGGATTTGATCGAATTCACACAAGGGAGACCAACGTCTCCCTTTCTTTTTACCGATTCCCCGCGACTTTTCAGCCATTCAGCCGTTCTTCTCTGGTCAGCACAGTCACCCCATAGACCCTGAGGAAAAAAATGAAACGCCCGGAATTCATCACAACCGCTCTTGCCGCAATATTCATGAGTTTACTCATCGGATGTTCGAGTGCCATAGAAATGACCAGCTCATGGAACGACAACGCGGTGATTATTGACGGATTGAACACAGAGTGGGGGCCTTCCCTCAAGCCCCTCTCAGACCCTCCCGTCGCCATTGGCGTCCGCAACGACGAACAATTCGTCTACGTTTGTCTCTCGACCCAGGATCCATTTTACCAGGCCCAGATTGTCAACGGCGGATTGACAATATGGTTCGATGCGAGCGGCGAGCATGAAAAGAACTTCGGGATACGCTTTCCGAATCACGGCGAAGACACGCCCCGCTGGAATCCCCGCGAACCGATAGCAGCCAGTTTTCCGTTCCTTGAACCTTCCTTTCGCGAGCTGGCGATCCTTGGACCCGAAGGACAGCAGGAGCTTTTTTCGATCCTCGAAGCGAAGGGCATCAAGGTAAAGATAGGGGCGTCCGAGGACGGTCTTGTGTACGAGATGCGGGTTCCGCTGCGGTCTACGGCTGAATTCCCCCGCGCGGCAGGAATCGGAGAGAACGGAATTACCGGAATTGGATTTCAAACCGAGGAATTCGGTTCAGACAGACTGCAGGGACCCTCGGGACGCGTTTCTGCAGGAACTCGAGGCGGCGGGAGGCGCGGCGGCCGGGGCGGAGGAGGTGCGGGCCCATCGTTAGACGGTGCCGGCCGTCCTGAAGTCCTTGATATCTGGACCAGCGTGTCGCTTTCTTCCCCGCGATAGGAGTCACATGAATCACTCAATACTTACACATATTCAAAAAGGATTTCCTATGAAACAGCGATGGATGTTCATCCCGATTCTTCTCGGGCTCATGGTTCTCACCCACGCAGCGATTGCACAGGGCATGCGGCGGTCCCCCGAAGAGCGGGCGAAGCAGTTGAAAGAACAGCTTTCTCTCAATGACGATCAGACAAAGAAGGTCACGGAGATCTATACAGAATCGCAGAAGACGGTGATGGAGAAGATGCAGGAAGGGATGGGAGACCGGGAAGCGATGCGCGGGTTCATGACGAAACAGACGGGAAAGGTCGACTCGCTGATCACAAAGCTTTTGACGAAAGAACAGGCGGCAAAGTACGAGGAAGTCAAGAAGCAGCGCCAGCAGATGCGGCGGGGACCAAGAAACTGATCTCTGTCAGAAGTCGCGTGACAAGGAGAGGCACTTGACGGTGCCTCTTTTTTTTAGCCGATCATCCCTGCGCCTTCTCAATAGCTTCCTTCAGAATGACGAGAAGCTGTTCCTTTTCGAAGCCCCCCTTTACAAGATACGCCGCAGCACCGAATTTCATAGCCTTGGACCTCGCCTCATCGGTTGCATGTCCCGACATAAGGATAAAGGGGACATGATAGAGGCGCTCGTCATTCTTTGCTGCGCGGAGGAATTCACTCCCGTCCATCGCCGGCATCTGATCGTCGGTAATCACCGCATCAAATGATGATGAGCGAAGCATCAGCAGCGCTTCTGCTCCGTCCTTCGCCAGCTCAACCTGGTATCCGTTGCGCTGCAGGAGAATCCTGTACAGGTCCCGTGTAATCTGCGAGTCATCGGCCAAAAGGACCCTGAATTTCCCCTCTTGTTTTCTTGATGCCGGCGGCGGTGCGGGCCTCGTTGTTTCGGTGACAGGAAGCTCCGCGATCTTTTCATGCGAAAGAAGCTCCGTCAGGATTGCGTGAAATCCTTCAAG
>DATECW010000005.1:0-24903 GCA_035286705.1 Bacteroidota bacterium | reverse complement strand
TGCGTTCTTTATTCCATCGATCCATGATTGATGGAATTTCTTACCTATCTGGGAAATATGGGCCATTCCTGCACCGGCGGCTTCTATTTTCTCGACTACTTCAAATACCTTGCGATGATATTTTTCCAGTTCGTCATTGGTTTGAAGAAGGCGCACCTTTTCAACTTCAGTGTTGAAGAGACCCGCTATCCTCGGAATTCGGACTATTTTGAAACCCAAAGCGAGAGCATCATCAAAGTGTTTCTTGAGAATTGGATTGTCGTCAAAAGTGAGACCTTTGCCGGGGCCGATCTTTATGGAGATCTTTATCGTGTCGTCGCCTGTCGGAGTTTCGTCAACGACAACCTTGGTGTTGGAGGCTCCGACAACCGACTTGCGGTCCTTCTTTCTGATGGACTCAATAGTGAATATTGTCTCTGACAAAAAGGGTTCAATCCTCTTGTCAATAATTACCTGTTGAAGTCTAACGAAATCCAGGATAGAGGGTTCGTTAGGAAATGTGTCCGGGGTTGCGATGATTCTCCAGATATTGGAATCAAAGGCTACCTTCATTTAGACTCCATCAGTTGTGGGTGGCTTTGGAGCTCGAGATTGACGGGCTGCGTCCTGACCTAGGCTTATGCCGCGAGATAGCGCAAATGTCAAGCCTGGAATTGAATAATTCAGTTAGAGTTGTACATCCCCATCCCCGGCGGTAAGTGAGAGAAGTTACAGAATTAGGGAAGGGGTGTCAAGAAGCCTGTTTTCACAGTTTGTTGAGCCAATTTCATATGTAGAATTTAAACGGGAGCGGAGCTTTGTCTTTTTCGATTGGACCAGCGGTGAGAATCTCTCCTATCTTGTTTGCAAACCTTAAGGTGATAGGCTCTCCGTCCGAGAATCGGCAACTATTGTAGTTGAGTTTAGTAAGGGCGAGTATGTCCCTCAATACGGTCATCAAGTCTTTCTCACCTTGACAAATCTCTACACGAAGTGGATAAGGCACCCCCTGATATGGGTAGGTTCTTAATCTTGGAATGAATCCTGTGCTCCACAGATAGCCTACTTTTTCAGTTTCGAGAAAGGCTGTTCCCCGCATAACGGGGAATCTTCCTGGCCTAAACAACTTGAGATTTCCTCGGCTGATCCGCACACCAACTACATTTATTCCCCTCGACTTGACTGTTGAAAACCCACTCCACTCTTCTTCATTCAAATACGTCTTACCGTGGATGAAAATCTCAGCAGGATCTTCCCTCATTCCATAAAAATTCTTATATGCTTCGACCGCCCTTTCAATAATCTCTTTGGAAGCATGATAATCAAGATGGTAGTCTTCTTTGGTAGTCGATTTCCACGGTCCCACAGCGCCCTTAAAAACCACACCATCACCGGAATCAAGGAACATCTGGGCTGCACAGCAAGCCGACCTTCTGTCTTTTTCCTCTAGTTTTTTGTAGACCATCCCGAGATAACACACCCCTTCACGTATCCCTCTGAGCTTCCACGGTTTTCCGCCTGCTTTATAGAAAACAGTCGAAAGTAGGTTCCACGCGACCTGCGAGTCAGGCTCTAGCTCTCGTTCGGGGTACCCCAATTGGTTGAGAAAATCAAACGGGGCAAGGGTAGACTCTCGAATTATTTGAAGGGGGTCCTTGACGTTCTTTAGTATCATTCGCGCTTTGAGTTGCCTACGAAAATCATTGTCGAAACCATAAGCAAAGTAGTCCTCTTCTTGGCCTTGAAAAATGAATTTCTGTCCTTCTCTAGAGAGTATCGCCATTTCCTTTCTTTTTTTCATTGCTTCCCATCCGACTCTCTTTTGGGGGTCCTCCACCTTCGACTTGGGTCGACATTCAGCAAACACGGACTCAGGAGAGAGAATGAACCATATATTCACATCTTCATCGGCCTTTTCGTAAAAGTCGAGAATTGGTTGAGCATACAGATTTACCACTTTGTACACACGCTGATATGAATCGTCTTCTTTTAGTATTTCTCTGAGCCTGTCTGAACTGATGGTTTTCTCGCAAGTTGCACGTTCCGCGATTGGAATGCCGAAAACCGCTTCAAAACCGGGGAAGGGGACCCAAAGTGTCCTTTTTGAAACTTCCTCATGTACAATTGGACGACGAGTTCGCTTCAACCAGCCATAGAATCTTTGAATCCCCGCTTCAGTCCCGACGAGTCCGTAGCTGATCCCGAAAGGGGCTGCTTTTGTTAGCGGACCAAACAATGCAAGACCATCTCTTGGATCCTCTAGCGATTGACCATGCCCAAAAACCAACCCTGGCTCATCTAGCATGACCACACTTCTCTTGTTACTCATCTTCCCCAGTTACCTCTTTCGGTTCTTCATAGGAAACGGAACTCACATATGCCGTTGAGTATGTTGACACCCTAAGCTCAGACTCAGATCCTAGCTCAAAAACGATTTGCGGATCATCTTCGGCCAAATGTACAAATGAAGCCCTCAGTCTATCACGCCAAGTGTCGTTTCTCCACGACTTATAGACACCCTTCGGGGCAGAACTCACACCCTTGTCATTTGTGACCAGAATGTGCGCCAAGATTGAATAGATCGGCTCCGGTTCAAGCATAACTCTTGCACGTAAAGCCCAATGCCAGTTCTCTTCGTAATGTTTTCCCCAAAGCTTTATTCTTGAATTCAGCCGCCCACTATCTCTGTACCGGATTGTTCCATTATCGAGCACACCTTCGTGAAAGTAATAGCACCAACCGCTTGATAGCTGATACGAGGCAAGCCCTTTATTCATCACACCTCTGTCGAATACTTGGTTCAGAAGCTTTTTGAAATAATATTCACCGACGTTAGAGTCTCTAATCAGTTGATCGCTCCCATTCAGCACCTCCTCCACTGAGAACGGAATCGACTCGATGATTCTAGACTTCAATCCTTCCTCTCTTTCTAAGGCCGCTGCTTCAGTGAAACTGAGCAAGTATTCTCCGTGAGTTATGACTGGGTATTTCAGCAGCCCTCTGAGTTTAGGTTTCTCGTTTACAAAATGTGCATAGATTCTATCTGGATAAGAGAGGATCGAGAATTGATTAGATGATAGATCCTCTGGTATCGACAGAATCTTGCTTGAATCTGTGCCGTATTTTTTCCACCATTCGTTGACAGAATCCGGACTAAATAGATCGTTCTTTGGGATGACCTCTTTGCTGAGCAAATCCAGCAAATTCGACAAACCCTCTGCCCAGCTCTTCTCAAATGAAATGGTTTGAATCTCCTGCAGTCTGTAGTCGACTTCATCACGTAAAATATCGTCTACTTTGAGCGGCTTGATGAAATTCTCAAACCCTTCACGCTTCATCACCTTCCTCGCCGTTTCAAGCTCCCCAAGGGGGTCTGGTCTCGTATTAGAATATTTTGAAAGCACAAAAAGAAATCTGCAAGTTCTCGATTGTAGTGCTTCATTAATCTCTTTGGGCCAATTCTCGCCTCCCAGCAATTGGGTGACGTCGCTCCATACACCATACCCCTCGCTAGCAAGCTTCAATGCAAGCCACTTTGTGAATTCAAAGTCCTCCCAGGCGTGACTCAAGAAGAGCATATTTCTTTGCTTGGCTTTGAAAAACATGATGTTGTTCTCGGCACCCTCAGAGAGATCCAAGTGGGCCATAATCAGATTGTCGACCGCCACACCTGAGAATCGAGCAAATGAAAATATTGGCGTGGATATGAGTACTTCCCCATCCCCGGTGGCAGGAATCAAATCTTGAACAATGTAACTTGCTAGAAGGAGGGTGTCAAGTAACCATGTGCTGATGAAAGTCGGAAGGAATACTAAGTTAACCCCAACAGAAGCAAAGAATCCCAACCGGTTCATTCGATTGGGATTCTTCTTTAGACTTTGTAGCGGGGGCCCCGACAGAAAACGTCGGGGTAAACAGGACTGACAAATCCTTCCCTGATCACATAAAAAGCCGAACGCCCGGACTTGCGTCCGAGCGTCGGCATTTTGTAGCGGGGGCAGGACTTGAACCTGCAACCTTCGGGTTATGAGCCCGACGAGCTACCAATTGCTCCACCCCGCGGTGGTTGAGCAATTAAGGTACTCAATCTTTCCTTACCAGTCAAGCTGATTCTATCAATCACTTCTCGCAAAATGAACCCTTCGCTATGAAAAGCTTTCGCACAGTCGCTCCAACCTTCCCTTCCCGAACCACGCGATCCTTCTTCATCACGGCCTCATCAATATCTCCACGAACAACCAGAATACTCCCGCTACCCTGCAATCCACCCGCGGCGACAATCGAACCACGATCCACCAGCTTCATGAGCTGATTCTCAACCTTCCCCTCTTTCCACTCAAACCGAATGAAGCTGTACGTTGTCATCTCGTATTGTACAACGACCCTGCAAATTGAACCAATCCGAGGCACATAGGGATAAGTTTCGATGATCCACCGCTTTGACCGAATGGCAGGATCTGTCGACAACCATGCTCGAGCGGTATCTTTCGAGTCTGTCGCCAGAACGAAAATTCCTCCACCGCCGTCAAAAGGACCTGCAATCAGGAGCTTTCCTTCATTGGCGAGATTCTGAATATTGGCCATGTGAGCTGTCTGCAGACTGTCAATGACCTGCTGAGGCAATTGAGGGCGATTAGGATCGATGGTCAGAAACACCATCATGAACTTGTCTGCCTGGGCATCTGCGAGGGATGCCAGCAATGACAGAAGTATCAGAGTTTTTTGAATTGTTTTCATTTTCCCAGGATTTGAATGACCCCCTGCGTCTGCGTGAGCATTAATTTCCTGCCCCCTTGTAGAAACTGAGCACAGTAGAACTCATCAGGGCTGTTGCGTATGGTAAGCAAAACTTTCCCCGATTGCACGTCCCAGATTCTCGCAGTCTGATCATATGACGCCGTCACCATTCGTTTGCCGTCCGGATGAAACGCCACTGCATACACACTCGTTGCATGAGCGTTCAATTGATGAAGTTTTTCCCCGGATTTCACGTTCCAAACCATGACCTTGCCGGTTCCGCCACTTGCCACGATCCTCGAGCTGGAGCCATCAAATACCAGATGTGTAACTGCCTCCCCCTCCGTCGACCAGTCGTACAGCTCCTTCCAGCCCTTGGTTTCCCACACCTTCACGGCGCCCTTTCGCATTCCTGCCGCCATATATTTTCCGTCCGAACTGAATTTCACGCAGGAAAATGTGCCGCTCGGGCTTTCATATTTCCAAGCCTCTTTTCCCGTCTCAAGCTCCCAGAGACGAATCGTCCGGTCCCCCGTCGAAGCGATCAATCTCTTTGAATCGAGAACATCAACACTGTACACGCTCCCCTCATGCCCCGCCATCGACCGAACTTCCTTCATGGTCTTCACATCCCAGACGTGAACCATCTTATCATGCCCTGCAGAGACACAGTATTTGGATTCGCCGGCAAACACGACCGTGTTCGCAGCAGGACCCACAAACGTCCCCTTTCGCTCCCCTGTCTTCGGATTCCACACGCTGACATTACTGTCCGAACACGCCATGGCCGCAAGCGATTCGTCGTTTGAGAACGCAACGTACCACGGACCACCCTCACAAACATCGAATGTCAATTCGCTCCGAAAACCGGTATCCCATGTGCGAACCGTACCATCGTCCGATGCCGTGAAGATCCGTTTTCCGTCGGGATTGAAATCGACAGAATTGATGATGCCAGTGTGCCCGCAAAAAGTCGTAAGAACATCGCCGGTCTCCGCGCTCCAGAGCTTCACGAGCATGTCTTCACCTGCGGAAACGAACGTTTTACCGTCAGGGCTGAAACGTACCGAATTCACGTCCTTCTTGTGTCCCCGATCGGGAGTAATGAGGCGGATCAGCTTTCCGTTCGATGCATCCAGGATCCGTATTTGCTTGTCCTTTCCGCCGGCAACTATCCGCATGCCGTCCGGACTGACGTCGAGAGACTGAATAGCCGTGTAGTAGCCAAGGTTTGAAATGTCGAGCAACCACTGGAGGGAGTCTGTTTGAAGATCGAAGCATTTGAAGACCATCCCCCATCCACCGATGACAAGACGAGAGCCGTCCGTCGTGAAATCGACGGTAGACAGCGGGTGCGGCGTACCCTCGAACCGCTTGAGCTCTTCGCCGGATTCAACGCCGAAGATTTTTGCGAAACCGGCAACGGGCGGGTCACTCCGAGTCAGTTCCCATGATCCCGCTGCAACAGTTCTGCCGTCCGGACTGAACTTGACCTGGTAGATCCCCTGGGTGAGGCCTTTGGTGATTGTCCGCACCTCCGTCCCCGATTGAATGTCCCAGATCTTGATCGACTTGTCCCTCGACCCGGACGCCAGCAATCGCCCATCCTTGCTGAAATCGATTGAGGTAACAGCCCCTCCATGTCCCTTCAGTATGGAATGAACCCGACCTGTCGCCAGATTCCAAAGTTTGATGGTGCTATCTCTCAACGCTGAGGCAAGCAGCGAGCCGTCACGACTGACCGCAACCGAGACCGCCCCCTTTGAAGATCCATCAAAGATCTGTTCACTTTGTTCTGCCAACGCCGAAAGATAATCCCACTCCCAGCCACGGAATGCCGAGGGCGCGGAGGAAAGATGCTCTTTCGCTTCGCCGGTTTCGTTTATCTGGAGCAACGCCTCCGCGGCCGCCAGATGCGCGCGATACAGCTCAGACGCGCCTTCATTCTTGTTCTGTGCAATTGCTGATACCGCAGAAATCAACAGCAGGAATGAAACGAATCTCATCTCATACTCCTTTTTCTTATTGTTACTTCCAGGCTCCCAGTATGGCACCCATCACAATAAACGCAACAACCAAGTAGCTCGCATTGATGAACCAGTGGAGCCGGGGCCGCTGCTCGAACAAATAGACGATTCCGAACGAGGTGGCAACCCAGCCTATCCCCACGGCCGCGCCTGCGGTGATACCGAACGTAAGATCCGACTGAGGCCCAAGGAACATACCCAGATTAACAGCAGAGATCAATGTCAGGATGAACGCGCCTCCGTACAATTTAGCCGGATTCGCCTTCTTTGCCATTTCCTCAGTGATACCTGCGACTTCCATCCAGGCCCGACCAAACATCAGCGGTGAATACCACACACCTCCGAGAATGAATGTTGAAAGTGCGGCAACGATGACAGCCAGCCAGTTGAGACTCTGAAATGCTGCGCCCATGTCCATGGGATCCTCCTTTAGGATTTGGAAATTTGAGATTGGAGATTGAGGCTCAGTTTTTGCCGTGCGGAATCTAGAGCCCTTTGGGACGGTAAGCAAGCGGGAATTCCCTGAAGCCGGAAATTCGGGATCTGAATCGGGATTTCCATGCTCCAAACCGCTCTTGGACGGGCTGCGGTTTTTCGTTAAATTGTGGCGCATGTACGACTCGCACATCGATATCGAGCTCAATGACCGCTGGATTCGCATGGTGTTCATTCCCTTTTTTGGGTTTGTGATTCCCAATGCAACGGGGATGATCGACAACAGCCAGTATTCCTGGTGGGAATTGTGGCTCTGCTATGGCTATTTTATGTTCATTTCCTTTGCCATTTGGCAGGGAAACAGATATCTGCTCTTTCGCCTCAGGCCGAGATTCTCCTGGCTCAACCAACCTGTCCACAAGGTTATTGCCCTCATTGTTTCAAATGTCTTCTACACCATCCCCATCACCGTCGGCCTTGTTGTGCTCTGGTTCGCGTTTGCCCGCCATTCCGCCACAGACTGGGACGTGGTATTCAAAGCCACCGCGTTATGTGTTGTGTGCGTCGTGTTCATCACTCACACCTACGAGACTGTCTTCCTTATCCGATCGTGGGAATCCGACCGATCTCGGAGCGAATCCCTTGAGCAGGCCAGAATCAAGGCCGAGCTTGAAGCTTTGAAAAACCAAATCGATCCGCATTTCATCTTCAACTCTCTCAACACGCTGTCGCATCTTATCGAAAGCGATCCCGCGAAGGCAAAGCAATTCAATGAACACCTTGCGGACGTGTATCGGTATATTCTCCTCAACAAAGAGCGTGATTTGGTTCTCCTCAGGGAGGAACTGGATTTTGCACACCATTATTTTTCCCTTCTGAGAATTCGTTTTTCGGATGCGATGGACTTGCGCACCGATTTCAACGGAACCGCATCCGAGGACTACCTCCTTCCGCCCATCTCGCTGCAAGTTCTGATCGAAAACGCCGTCAAGCACAACGAGTTCTCCGATGCACATCCTATTCGTATCAACCTTCGGCTGGAAGATGAGAGTATTGTTGTGTCGAACATACTGCGTCACAAGAAGGGCTCAAGACCATCATCGCGGGTGGGTTTGAAGAACCTGAACGATCGCTATAAGGTCGTCACGGGAATGGGAATTGACGTTCGCGATGATCACACAACATTCGAAGTTCGGTTGCCACTCCTGAAGCTCAAAGCCTGACCATGAATATTCTTATTCTTGAAGACGAAAAACCCGCCGCAGAGAAACTCATCCGCGGCATCAAGCGATTCGATGCTTCGGTGAACGTTGAGGGGCCGCTGCAGAGCGTGCGAGAAGCTGTCCAATGGCTGACTGAGAATCCGGCGCCGGATCTGATCTTTGCTGATATTCAACTGGCTGACGGCATCTCTTTCGAGATTTTCCGGAAAGTTGCCGTTTCTTCTCCAGTTATTTTCGCCACTGCTTTCGACTCATATCTCCTTGAGGCATTGGAACAAAACAGCATCGATTATCTGCTCAAACCGGTGAAGGAAGAGAAATTAGAGGGAGCATTAAGGAAGTATCTTCGACTCAAACAGCATTTTTCCTCGAACCTCCAGACGTTCATTGAGGACTACGGGAAGAAAAATAGCAAGCGTGAACGAATCGTTGTGAAAAAGGGGGTCGATTTTGTGTCCGTAAAGATCGATGAAGTGGCCTTCTTTTATACGGAGCACAAGATTGTATTCCTCGTCGACAACGCAGGAGTTCGTTATGTTATCGACGAGCCGCTTTCAAAACTCGAGGAAGAGCTTGATCCTTCGCAGTTCTTCCGGGCAAATCGGAAATTCCTTATTAACATTCGGGCGGTGAAGAGATTCAAGTCCTACGAAAAAGGGAAGATTCTTGTGGAACTCGTTCCGGCAACTCACGAACAGGTTGTGGTGAGCCAGGAGAGTGCGGGGGAATTCAAGGGGTGGATGGGAAGTTAGACACCTTGGCAAGGTTATAACCTTGCCAAGGTAGTTGAGTTCATATTGGGGGGAACATGCTGAAATTCACAGATGGGGAAACCTACCATGTGTACAATCGGGGGGCTCACAAGGAACGATTGTTCCTGAATTCCGCTAATTACCTCTATTGTATCAGTCTGCTTCACAAGTACGTCGAAAGATACTCTGTCTCTCTGTCGGCTTACTGTCTCATGCCAAATCACTATCATTTTGTCCTACGACAGGAAGAGGATGGTTCTATTTCGCGTTGTATTCAGACACTGTTCAATGCTTATACTCAAGGATTCAACAAGGTCACAGGTCATGAAGGCACGGTGCTAACAAGGAGAGGCGAAAAGAATCCTTGTGGAGTCAGATGAACAACTTGTTCACCTCATTCGTTACATTCATTTGAATCCGGTTGTCGCGGGGATGGTGGAATTCCCGGAAGAATGGAGATTTTCGGATTATTCGGAGTGGATTGATCAGCGGGAAGCGAGTGAAGCGATACTCCAAATCCGGGACAACTTTTTTCAAGACGGTGCAAGTTACAGGGAGTTTGTTGGAAGTTATGTCCAGGAAAGAGATAAACCCAGGATAGCCCGGTATCTTTTTGATGAATAGCTTGGCAAGGTTATGAACCTTGCCAAGCTGCCAAGGCTGAATACCTCATCGTTTCTTCAGCAAATACACAAACAGCGGCGCGCCGACAGCGGCCGTGATCGCTCCAACAGGAATCTCCGACGGCGCAAGAAGTGTCCTGGAAAGCAAGTCGCACATCACTAGAAACATTCCCCCAGCAATCAGCGAAGCCGGCATCACGATCCGGTTGTCCGACCCGAACATCAACCGGCAGGCATGAGGCACGAGGAGTCCGACGAATCCGATCACCCCGCTGACAGAAACAGCCAAGCCGGTAATAAGTGAAGCAAGAACGTAGGATGTCCTGCGAACCCGTTCGACGTTGATGCCGAACTGAGCCGCGGACTCATCTCCCGTCGCAATCAGATTCAATGCCCGCGACTGCAGAATGAGCAGGATCGAAGAGCCAAGAATAAGCGGACCCACGACCATCAGAGTCGAGCTCTCAGCTCCGCTGAGATTCCCCATCATCCACAGATAAGCCGTCCGGAGCTCCTGATTAAAAATCGCCACCACCACAAGAATGATGGAGTTGAAAAACGCTCCCACCATCACGCCTGAGAGCAGGAGAGCATTCGGGTCCAGGAAGCCTTTCCGGTACCCAAGCGAGTAGACCAACAACATCACAAGTCCGGAACCGACGAAGGAGAAAAGGGGGGTTGTAAACTGGGCCCAGCCGAGGCCGATCGTGATTGCCAGGAATGCCCCCACCGTTCCACCGCTCGAGATCCCAAGAATATACGGCTCTGCAAGCGGATTTCGCAGCAATGACTGCAACGCCGCTCCTGCGACAGAAAGCCCTGCACCGACCAGGATTGCGAGAATTATCCGCGGAATCCGTAGTTGGAATATGATGACGCGAGCTGCCTCATCCTCCAATCGTCCAGTGAACACAGAAAAGATATGGCCGGGACTGAGATTCGAAGATCCAATCAGCAAGGCAAGAAGACTTACGACAATGAGCATTGCGGCGAGAATCAGAAGGAGGACAACGGTGCGCCTCAGCGTCAAATGAGATGGGGGCATTGGAATCAGCGTGGGATGGCGTGGATCATTTTCCACATCGCCTTTACGAGGGCTTCAATTCCTTTTCCCGCAACGGCAGAGATGAGCATAACATCCATCCCTCTCCCGAGGACGAGTGACCGCCGTTTCTTCGTCTCTTTCGGATCGAGCAGATCAGATTTCGTCAGCGCAACCAGCTTCGGCTTTTTCCCCAGCGCCGCACTGTAGGATTTGAGTTCATTCAGAAGAATGGTGTATTCCTTTTTCGGATCCTCGTTCGTTGAATCAATGAGAAACACAAGTACTTTGGTTCGTTCTATGTGTTTCAGAAATTGCACCCCAAGGCCACGCCCCTCATGGGCCCCTTCGATGAGCCCGGGAATATCCGCCACAACAAAGCTCCTCTGCTCAGCGATGCGGACGATACCGAGGTTCGGAATCAGCGTCGTAAACGGATAGTCTGCAATCTTGGGCTTCGCCGCGGAAATGACCGAGATGAGCGTCGACTTTCCGGCATTCGGAAACCCCACAAGCCCGACATCCGCAAGAAGCTTCAGCTCCAGGGCAATCTCCCGCTCTTCGGCAGATGTGCCGGGTTCTGCAATGCGCGGCGCCTGATTGGTCGAAGTGGCAAACTCGGCATTACCCCTTCCCCCTTTTCCTCCACGCGCAGCGACCATTTCCTGGCCGTGTTCGACAAGATCAGCAATGATCTCTCCGGTTTGCGAATCCCGCACAATCGTGCCGCAGGGGACCTTCAGCACCACATCCTTCCCCCATCTCCCATCTTGTTTCTTCCCCCTTCCGTGTTCCCCGCGCTCACCGTCATAATGACGCCGGTATTTGAAATCGAGAAGCGTATTCAATTGCCGGTCCGCCTGAATCACGACGCTCCCGCCGTTCCCTCCGTTTCCGCCGTCGGGACCACCTTTTGGTATGTACTTTTCCCGCCGGAAACTAATGCAGCCATTTCCCCCGTTGCCGCCGCGTACGAAAATCTTTGCTTCGTCAATGAATTGCATGGAATCCTAATGGGGCGGGTTCACATCTTCTCTTATTCCGGTTCGTACCGGCCGAAGAGCTTTTCCGTAAGCAAGATGGCTTCCTTCGAGAACGGATCGACATCCTGTTCGGTGAAAATCTGGTCGACAACAAACGATGCTTCTTTCCACGTCTTGATCGGATTGAGTCTGTCGAGGGCATTCCGGAATTCGACCTCGTCCTTCTTAAACAGTTTCCGGACAAAAATCTTCTGATCCTTCACGCTGAATATTGAGTAGATGTCCTCCAACTCCGGCTCCGGTTCGACGCTTCTCTGCGGAATAACGGGATCCTCCACCGCGACGGGTTCTCGCACGATTGGCGGAGATGCAACAGGGGCTTCGGAGCGTGGAGGGCCCTCTTTCTTTTCTGGCTCCGAGGCCCTCCCCTGCGGAAGCAACTCTTCCTTGCGCGCGCGGGCAATGACAGTCTCCAGGTCACCGAGGCTGATGACCTGCCTCCCTCCCTTGTCACGCTCCGTCTCAAGCTCTTTTCTTACGTCTTCGACACCCTTGTCTTCAAAAAACACAATCGCGGCATTGATTGGAAGCACCGGCCCGGCCTCTGTAACGGATGTTTCCGGCATTCCAACCTCAATAAATTCCAACATCGGCTTGAGCAAACGGGCCAACTCAGCGCTGGAATGACGACCAACGATTTCCCTGTCAATCTTCGCAATCAGCCCCTTGAATTCCTCATAGTTCATTTCAGCGAGGCCGCGATCAACCACATATCGTTTGAAGATGTCGGCAAAATATGTGTACTCCACGCAATACCTGAACTTCCGGATGGCCTCGCCCACTCCCACGGCCCGGCGATTTTCGAACATAAACTCCTGCAATGTCCATTGCGGACGACACAGAAAATTGAACTCGAAGTGCACGGCTTCGTCGAGCAGCGACTCGAAATCCTGTTGGCCAAATTGGTAGTTGTTCACCAGAAGCAAATCTATCTGGCGCTGCAGTCCGGCAACTTCCGGCAATCCGTAGCCAAATCGCTTCGATCGGACCTCTTTGACCCGTTCCTGCTGAAGGAGCTTTTCGACCTCGGCCTTGAAATAAGCTTTGAGGGCAGGGTGAATCCCCGCTGCGAGAACGTCTTTCAGCTGAATCGAATCCGATTCGCCGATCGTCCGCGCACGGACCGTGTTCATGATGGTGATTATTTCGGCTTCGAAGATAAAGCCCATAGGGTTATCGGTTCATCGGGACATCGGGACATCGGTTCATCGGGACATCGGATTATCGATCTATCGAATGATCAGATGAACCGGTGACCAGATGACCAGATAATTTATCGATTTCTCTTCGCTGTGTGGTAAGAAGCTGCGAAGATTGCCAGTAGTTCGTTTGCTTCTCTGACGATTCCACTCAAGACACCCATGGAAACAATCCCTGAATCCACAAGAAGATCAAGCCAGAATGCCGACTCATCGGCTTCTTCAACAACAACACCCATCTTCGAGACGAATTCTGCCCGCGACCGGGCCCGGCCTGCAGCCCTGTAGTTCGCCGCTACAGAAGTGCCCGATTTCAACAATTGCCGTCCAATGACTCTTGCAACATCATCTTTTGGCAACTCGCGAAAGAGCTTGATGATATAAAGAGCAAATTGGTAAGCCCTTTGTTTGAGAACATCATGCTGAGTATTCACAATCCCCCCAGGAAAATTTTCGGCCAAGATTGTTTTCAGATGATCCGATGGACCGATGACCGGATCCCCCGATTCCTCTCTTACTTCTGCTTCACCATCACATTCACCCTGTCAATTTCCTTCTGGGCAGCTGTCTTGAATGTCGGGTCGATTCCGGGCTTTTCGATGATCTGCTTGTACATCGTGATGGCCTGATCGAATTTTGACATTTTCTCGTACGATTGACCGGCCATGTAATACGACGTCGCCACCCAGTCAATTCTCGTTCTCTGTGTAATCAGATAAGGGACCTTCAGGAACTCCAAAATCGCCTGCTGGTAACTTCCCTTATAATAGTAGGCCTCTCCGGTGTAGTACCTCAACTCCGCCTCGAGCTCCGGATTCGCGTTCTCCAGCATGCTCTGCAAGTGAAGAATCGATTGATCGTAGTATCCAAGCTTCTGATAGATAACCCCGACGTCGATGCGTTTGGTGATGAGATCGGGATCATCCGGATATCGGTCGATGTATTGCCGTGTCAGCTGCAAGGCCGCGTCAAAGAGCCCGATTTCCTTGTACGCCATGATAAGATTGCTCATGGCAAACTGGACGAGCTCCGGCGCCCGCTGTTCGTTGTCGACAATATCTTTGTATTGTTTAGCGGCGGCATCCCATTGTTCAAGATTGTAATACACGTTTCCGAGGCTCAGCCGGACCCTCGGAATAATCGAATGAGAAGGAAACCTCATCATCACGGAATCGTACAGTTGAATCGAGCGTTGCGCATCCCCCTTCATCTCAAAAGCCCGCGCCAGCCAGTAGATATTCTCCGGAATGACCGGTGCGCGCGGGTATCGGGATTGGACATTTTCGAGCCGCCGTATGGCCAGATCCGTTTCTTCCTTCCGCAGGTGGTATCTTCCCCGTTCATATTCAAATTCTGCCGAAACATCCAGCGCCTTGGGATACGCACGAACGAATGCATTCGACCGTTTATCTGCTTCCGGAAGGTTGTCCATTCTAAAATAGGAAACGACCTGCCGGGATTGCAGGTACTGTTTCAAACTGTCATTCTTCACCTGCGAAAGAAGCTCTTCAATTCGGATCAGAGCTGTCTTGTAATCACTGTTCTCCAATAACAGTTCAAGTTCTTCCAAAGCAGTCTTCTGCCGCTGTTCCGGAGACGTTGAGCCGGCCCGGCTGGCGTCAAGATACCGCGCAGCCGCCTCCAGGTTGTTTTCTTCGCGTGCAATCGAGGCAAGGATATAATAGATCTCGGAACGGGACGATGAGGATGTATCTGCCGCAAGAAGCCGGGAATAGTACTGTTTGGCCTCAGCGCGATTCCCCGCCCTGCGGGAACAGTCGGCAAGCCGTGCAATCAGGCTCATCGGCTGATCCCTGAAGGGGAAGACGCTTTCTTTCAATCTCTCCGAATGCAGACGGTACATCTTCAGGGCATTGGCCACATCATCGGCAACATAGTATGCATCGGCTCTTAACACATCGAGGTCGCGTGTGTCTTTCGCGTAGAAGAACTGTTGCTCCAGTGTGCTGAAAAGCTGAAGTGCAGGACCCGTCGCACCTCGTTCGGCATCATAACGCGCCCTCATCACGGCTGCCTGAGCTGTGAATTCCTGGACGGGATATTTTTGGAGATACGTATTGAGAATGATGGCGGCCGAATCGCGCTCACCAAGTTCCAATCGCGAACGCGCCAGAAGAAACATTGCGCGTGGCTCGGTTGCCTGAGACGGATTCGAGCGAAGGAGTTCACCAAATACAAGCGCGGCGTCATTATTGCTTTTCAACGACTGATACGCTTCACCCAGTGCGAGGAGTGCATTTTCCCTTCCCTTTCCGCTCCACTCTTCCTTTCTTATTTCTTCACTGAGTCTCCTCAATTCTGAAATGCTTTGGGCGTTGCGAATCTTCAGATTGAGTCGTGCCAGCAGCGCATCCTCCCTGAATGGAAATTCGGGGCTGCCTCGGAGGAGGGAGTCGTATGCCGATATTGCACGAGGTGCGGAGACGGCGGTTCTCCCTTCACGGCGCTCACTCCATGCCAGAAACTCAAGCGACTGAGCCCTGCGGTACCATGCCATCCCCCGCAATTCGGGCGGGAGCGGATTCTGGAGCGCCGCGCCGTATTGTTCTGCGGCGCTGGTGTAATCCCTGAGATCGTTGAAGTAGATTTCAGCCAGGCGGTACGCAAGCTCTCCCTTCGGTTTTCCCGCAATCACGTCGCCGGTCAGAAGAGCCAGGTTCTCAACTCCACCCTCCTTGTCCTTCTGATCAAAGGTGCGGATTTCGAATTCAAGTTCACGCGCATCCTTGAGGAAATCGCTTGCCGGAAAGCGCTTGCGCAGTGATTCCAGATTTCGGAGCGCTTCTGCGGGTTGCCCTGCCATGTGCAGCGCCCTCGCAGATCCGAACACGGCATCATCCACCAGTTCGCTTTCAGGAAAATCGTTGATGATCAAGTCAAGCAAGTCTTGCGCGTGGCGGGAATCGTTCAGCTCGTCGAGAAATACAGATGCTGTTTCAAGCAGAATGGCAGGAGTGCTGCGATCCCGGGGATATTGCTCGCGGTATTTTTGAGCATACCGTGTCAGTAGGTTAAAGTTCTTTAAAAGCTTTGCACCATGAACAGCACCTGCGATCATCGCGCGCCTGTCCACGGTCCCCGCACTATCCTCGACTGCTCTTAGATACCATTCACCCGCTTTTGTCAAATTTCCAAGCCTCTCTGCGGTACGGGCGGCCTTAAAGGCTGCTTCGCCCGACCGTACGGATCGCAATCCCATGGCCGATTCAAAGGACGCCAGCGCATCCTTTTGCCTCCCGAGGAGAACCTCCGCATCACCCTGGGCGATAAGGGCTGCTTGCTTCGCCGAGGCAGGCGGATTGTCCCTTGAGTCGAGGATCAATCTCCACACCCTTCTGGCCTCGTCAAACGAGCCGCTTCCGGCATTCAGGTCTGCCAGGGCCAACAATGCATCAAAATACGAGGGACTGTTCCAGTATTTGGCGACGATTTCATCCAACGCCTTCTTCGCGTCTTCTTGTCTTCCCAAGCGCGTGAGAGAAGAAGCCGCAATCTGTAACGCGACCGGTGCCAGCGTGGGATCATTTGTCCCGTCGGAAACCTTGCCAGCCTCTGCCCGGGCGAGTTCATATTGCTGTTCAGAAAAATAGATTCTCGCCAATCGCAGGCGTGCTTCCAGTACAACCTTGGAAGAACCGTATTCCTCCGTCAACGATCGGAGGGCTTTTCTTGAATTCTCCTTGTCGCCGGCCGCCTCAAAATAGGTGCTCGCCTTCAGGAGCGCTTCGGGTGCAAGAGGGCTCTTCGAGTGAAATGTCTTCACACGTTCGAAGGCAAGAGCTGCCTCCTGAGGATTTTGCATCGCGATGTACGCCTCGGCGACATTCCACCAGGCCTCAGCGGCCTTTGGATGATCGGGAAACGCGAGCGCAAAATTCTGAAAAGTGAATCGGGCATCCTCATACTTCTTAAGCTGGCGTTGCGTCAGTCCGAGATAGAATCGCGCTTCGATTCCCTGGGAAGTATTGGGATACCCGGCCACGAACTGCCTGAACTGTTCCACGGCAAGGTCGTAGAGCTTGTCATTGTAAAGACTTACGGCAAGCTTAAAATCGGCGTTTTCCTTCGTTTCCTGTGCAAAAGCCGGAAAAACGAAAAACATCAGAAACGCTATAAGAAGCATCCTCTTCATTGAGACCAAAGGTAGCACATATTGGAGGGATTATCAAGAAAATGGATGCAGCGGGAGAAAGAGACAACAAAAACGAATACATAAGGAAGTGCACAGAACTGGAAGGACGAGAAATAGACGACCTGAGCGACGCGAGTTCCGAATGAGTGAGGATTTTCCCTTTCACCCTCGTCTTGCTAGTCCCTCAAAAGATATATAGATTCTCCAACCATCTTTCGAAAGAAATTGTGAATTCTGTATTCACCGGCGGCCGGGTCTTTCTGATGACGGCGGCCATTCCGTTCGTTGTGATTTCCACCGCGTTCCCGCAACCCCGCCATCTTCGTTTCGATCAAATCTCCGTCAACGAAGGCCTTTCGCAAGATATCGTGCGGTCCATCTTTCAGGATTCCAGGGGATTCATGTGGTTCGGCACCGAAGACGGCCTGAACCGCTACGACGGCTATTCCATCGAGGTCTTCAAGCATGACCCCCGTGATTCGAATTCAATATCCCAGAATGACATCGATGAGATCTACGAAGACCGGCGGCAGCGGCTATGGATTGCCACGGGTGACGGCCTGAATCTCCTTGACCGCGCGGGGGAATCGTTTCTTCATTTCAAAAATGACCGTCGCGATCCGCGCTCCATCAGCAGCAGCAGAATCACAGCAATATGTGAGGACAGTCAGGGTACTCTCTGGATAGGGACAGACAACGGATTAAACCGCTATGACGAACAATCGGGGGCTTTTTCCAGTTACTTTTACGAACCCGCGTCGCAGAGCCTGGGAGGGAACGGAATCAACTGCATCATTTCCGGCCGGTCCGACACTTTGTGGATTGGCACCAACAACGGATTTTGCAGCTTTGCGGGCGGCAACTTCGTCCGATATCTCTGGAACAGTCCCCCGACAGAGAAGGTGAATGTTCTGCGGCTCTATCAGGACCAATCCGGAGCGGTTTGGGCAGCCTGTGCAGAGCAGAGTTTGTGGCGTTTGGACGCGTCAGGAAAGAAACCGGAACGGGTGCCGGCCAGAGAAACCGCGGGGATCCCACTCGTTTCCAAAACGCTGGCGAACCCGGTGGTTACCAGCATGCAGGAAGATGGAAACGGCTGCTTGTGGATCGGACACTTCAGCGGGCTCGATGTGTACGATCCCCGGACAAAGACGTTCTCCCATTTTCCCGCCAATCCGGAATCCCGCAACACCCCCGGTGGTCGGGTGGAGACTATCTATCGCGACAAGGACGGCTCCATGTGGCTCGGAACGTATCAACACGGAGTCTACCGATATGATCCGCTCAAGCAGAGATTTGTCCTCCACAGGAACGACCCAAAATCCGAAAACAGTCTCGGCAGCAACCATGTACTGGCAGTGTACGAGGATCGTGCAGGCATTGTCTGGATCGGCACTGACCGCGGGCTCGACCGATTTGATCCCCGGCTGAATGTGTTCACTCACTATCGTCACGATCCCTCGAATCCTCACTCCATCGCAAGCAAGGAGGTCAACGCAATCCTCGAAGACCGACTGGGCAATCTGTGGATCGGAGGCATCGGTGAAACCTCCTCCAACCTCGATCGTTTTGACGCACGGGAACAGAAATTCGTGCATTACCCCCTCAAATCCGTCCGTGCTCTTCACGAAGACCGCGATGGAGAGCTGTGGGTCGGTTTGCCGGATGAGGCCAATACCGGCGTCAATCTCGCCCGACTCGACCGGTCAAGAAATATCGCTGCGCACTACTCAGTATCCGGAACGGGAGTCTGGTGCATTTATGAAGATCGTTCCGGGAACTTCTGGCTTGGAGGCCAATATTGCTGCCTGAGCAGATTCGACAAACGCACCGACAGCTTCGTTCACTTCGATGCAGACCCCTATGACTCGACAGCGCTGGGCTCCGGAGCCGTCCGAACGATGTGTGAAGACGAAAGAGGAAATCTCTGGCTCGGGACCTGGGGAGGCGGACTATTCCGCTACGACCCGAAGACAAACAGGTTTTCCAGGTTTCTCGAACAAGGGGGATTGCTCAGCAATTACGTGAAAGGCATCCTCCCTGACGGGCACGGCAATCTTTGGATAGCGACAGAGCGCGGACTCTCCCGATTTGATCCTGGCAGAAACACATTCAGGAACTTCACGACCGATGAGGGCCTCCAGGGGGATCGCTTTCTTTCCGGTTCATGCTTTCGAGGACCCGGGGGATGGATGTACTTCGGGGGAACAGAGGGCCTTAACATGTTTCACCCCGACAGCATCAGAGAGAATCCGCATCTTCCTCCCGTCGTCATCACAAGCTTCAAGGTGTTCGACAGATCCATTCATCTGCCCCAGGCGATCTCCGCAACCGAGGAGATCCAGCTCGCCCCCGATCAGGATTTCTTCTCATTTGAGTTCGTGGCTCTTGACTATACAGCCTCCCGACGAAACCGTTACATGTACATGCTCGAAGGATTCGACCGGGACTGGGTGGAGGCGGGAACAAGACGCTACGCGGCATATACGGGGGTCCATCCCGGAGAATACATCTTCAGAGTACGCGGGTCAAACAACGACGGCGTCTGGAATAACGAGGGGGCAGTCGTCCGGATTCACATTGCCCCGCCCTTCTGGAGAACCTGGTGGTTTGCGCTTTTGGCAGGGTTGTCAATAATTGCCCTCCTCTATTCACTCTATCAGTACCGAATCAACCGGCTCCTCGCGATCGAGCGCCTTCGAACCCGCATTGCCGGCGATTTGCATGACGACGTGGGAACAGATCTCAGCAGCATTGTCCTTGCAACACAGTCGATGGAACGAACACTCCGCCTTTCGGATGAAGAGCGCGCCGAAGTGCGCCAGATCGGCCGTATTGCCTCAAGGACTCAGGACATGATGCGGGACATTGTCTGGGTGCTGAATTCCAGAAACGACACCATCGATGACCTCACGTTGAAGATGAGAGAAGTTGCAGAACGAGTCCTCAAAGGGATCTCATACACGTTCAAAGGGCCGGACGCCCCCTTGTCCGGGAAGATGAGCCTGGAATTCAAAAGAACTCTGTTCCTATTCTACAAGGAATGCCTGAACAATATCGTTAGACATTCGTCTGCCACTGAGGCCGTGATCGAGTTTCGGGCGGCCGGGGAAGAATTGATTCTGAGGATAAGCGACAACGGCAGGGGTTTCGATCCAAGTACCGCAACGCCAGGACTGGGAATGAAAAGCCTGCGGGCACGCGCTCAGGCTCTTGGCGGGAATCTCGATATTTCCGGCTCGGCAAAGGACGGCACACGAATCTCGCTGACGGTCAAAACAACGTGAATGCGTCATGGCGGCTGAACGCCGGAAAATCGACATTAAGCTTTCAGATTGCACCAATGAGTAAATCAACCCCAAAAAAAGACCGGGATCAGAAGCACTCGATCTGGGTCGTCGAGGACAATGAGGAGTTCGGGCGTCGGCTGGCCGACATGCTGAACCTGAGCGATTCATTTGTGTGCGACCACGTCTTTACGGCGTGCGAGCCGGCCATTGACCTCTTGAAAAAAGACGACCTGCCCGATGTGATCCTGATGGACATCGGACTACCGGGCATGAGCGGCATTGAAGGGGTCCATGAAATCAAAACCATCGCTCCTTCAATTGAAGTTGTGATCCTTACCGTCTTTGAAGACAATGAGAAGGTTTTTCAGGCAATAGGCGCCGGCGCTTCGGGATACCTGCATAAAAGCTCCTCACTGGAAGCCGTTATCGAATCCCTGCAGTCGATACTTGCCGGCGGCGCCCCGATCAATCCGCAGATCGCACGCAGGGTGTTGGAAATGTTTGCCCGCTTTTCGACACCTCAGGGAGACTACCATCTCTCGCCGCGGGAAAAGGAAATCCTCGGTTTTCTTGTCGACGGCCTCACCAAGAAAGAGATCGCCGAGAAGCTGTTCCTGAGCTTCCACACCATCGATAACCACGTTCGCAACACCTACGGCAAGCTCCGGGTACAAACCCGCTCGGGAGCTGTCGCCAAAGCCCTCAAAGAGCGTCTCCTTTAGTCTATCCCTTTTTCTTCTCCGCTGCTCAAAACGACGCATTTGCGTCATACCCCTCGAGTTCTGCTTTCTGTATGTTACTCCAACGCCTATTCTCACAAGTGCCTGCTTCGATAAGAAGATCTGTTCATCGTTTGAATCGACAATATCTGTACGAAAACAACTATTCAGTAGAGAGGACATCCTATGAAATTTCGTCTGAACCATCTGTGGGCTCTTCTTAGCCTTATTGTCACGTGGGTCGTTTTCTCGGACTCCCTGGCTGCGATCGCTGTTGCACAGTGGTCGTCCAACCCGAACGTGAATAACGCGGTCGTCAAGGCAGCCGGTGACCAAAGGAGCCACCAGATGATGAGCGACGGAGCGGGCGGAGCGTATATCGTCTGGTCGGATATGCGAAGACAGTTCTACGCGGATATCTACATGCAGCATTTCAATTCTGCCGGTTATCCCCAATGGCCGGCTGACGGCATCCTTCTCTCGCAAGGAACAGTCAGCAATGAGAACACTCAGCTATTTGTCGATCAACACCCCAAGATTGTCAGTGACGGCGCAGGTGGCGCAATTGTTGCCTGGGAAGACATGCGAGACACTGTCTACGGTCTCTATAGCGTCCACGCTCAACGCATCGATGCAGCCGGCACGATTCATTGGACCCCAAACGGAGTTCACATCAACGCGATTCCATTCAACCAGGTGAATCCGGTTCTGACAGAGGATGGTTCCGGTGGCGCTATTATTGTATGGCACGATCAAAGAAGTATCTACTCCAAGGCTTACGCCCAGCGTCTCAATGCGGCCGGAGCTGTTCAATGGGTCGGAGGCGACGTTGCCCTTTCAACGGATCTGCATGATGAATCGATTGATGGGATCGTCTCAGACGACGCCGGCGGAGCGATTGTCCTTTGGGAAGATTCGAGGAGCGGCAATAACGCCATCTTCGCTCAGCGTATTGATCCGACCGGGACCTTGCTGTGGCAGGCCGATGGACTTCCCGTTGCAGGTGATGCAAATGGAAACGGAGTGATTTGCCGCGATGGCAGCGGAGGAGCCGTTATTGCATGGCAGTATTGGCTTGGAGGGGATCTTTATATCCAACGCATCTCCTCAACAGGATTTCCGCAATGGGCGGCTGGAGGTATGGTGTTTTCTCATGGATCTGGCTCATATCCCAGCATCGCCGCGACCGGTACGGGCAGCACAATTGTAGCGTGGCTGGATGTCAGGAATGGATTCTGGGATATCTATGCTCAAATGGTCAATTCCTCCGGTCTCCCCGTTTGGAGGCTGGAGGGAATCCCGATCGACAGCACCACGAACAACATTAACAGTCCCGCGGCTCCGGCCGTCATCAGTGACGGAGGCGACGGCGCGTTGATCGCATGGCAGACTTATCGAAGCGGAGGCAATCTGGATGTTCTGGCTCAGCGAGTCAAATCGGACGGCACCGCCCTTTGGACGACAAACGGAGCGAGCGTTTCAACTGCGCCAGTCGATCAGTTCTCCCCCGTCATTTGCAGCGATGGAGAACAAGGCGCTATCATTGCCTGGGGAGATATGCGGAACGGTTCCGACCTCGATATTTACACACAAAGAATCGATTTCACCGGGGAACCCGGAAGCTCCAATCCGGCCATCGTCGCCGTACGCGATATAGCGAACGATCAAGGGGGGAAAATGAGATTGTTGTGGACAGCAACCTCCCTCGATGTGGCGCCGAAGACTGTCATTCAATACTACACAATCAAGTTGGGCGTGAGGAATTCAGCCGTGCTCGGCAAAAAATCCTCGCAAGGGCCTGTCGTTCCCGATCCCATTTTCTGGCAGACAATAGGCTCGATCCCTGCTGATTGGTCGGGCGGCTACAGTGCGGTCGTTCCCACGGTTGCGGACTCCGGTCTGCAGGGTATTCCCCGGTACTACGTTCAGGTTATCGCGGTAGCAGACTCCAACCGCTTTTGGAAATCGAACATCGACAGCGGGTATTCGGTGGACAACATTCCTCCCGTCGGGATTGCGGGCGCCAGCCTTGGGACGCTCCCCGGGGGCCAGGTCAGGTTGAAATGGCAGAAAGACCGGCTGGATCCAGACCTGATGGGCTATTATATCTATCGGGGCTCTGCACCCGGGTTTGTGCTGAATCAATCGTCCCGGTTGACCCTCACTTTCGACACGACGTACACAGACCCCACGGTATTAGCAGACCAGAATTACTTCTATCGCGTGGTTGGGGTTGATATGCATGGCAATCAAGGGTCGCCAAGTGTTGAACTTCTGAAGCAAAAGCTCGTGACTGAAGTCGAAAATACCATTGCCCCGAAGGAATTCACTCTGGTCCAGAACTATCCCAATCCCTTCAATCCATCGACGACAGTTGAATTCACGCTCGCTGAGAGCGGGAAAACAACGGTGAAGATTTTCGACATACTGGGAAAAGAGGTTGCGACGCTTTTTAATCAGGAAGCTGAAGCGGGAAGGCTCTATCGAATCCAGTTCAATGCATCGGGATTGACTTCCGGCATCTATGTGTCGGTTCTTGAGTCGGGTGGAAAACGACTTGTAAGAAGAATGGCGCTTGTGAAGTAGGAGGAGTCTGGTCCACAAACGAGAAAGGCGGTTCCGATTCGGAGCCGCCTTTTGTGTTTCTGGAAATCGTGAAGCAGTCAAGTTACTTTCGCGCGGATGAATTCTCTGTTCAATCGCGCAATGTGCGTGACGGAGATTTCCTTCGGGCATTCTGATTCACACGCGTACGTGTTCGAACAGTTGCCGAACCCTTCCTTGTCCATTTGTTCCACCATTCGGATGGCCCGGTCCTTCCGCTCAACCTGGCCCTGAGGTAACAACGCAAGCTGAGAGACCTTTGCCGCGACAAACAGCATTGCCGAAGAATTCGGGCATGCCGCAACGCACGCGCCGCATCCTATGCACGATGCAGCATCCATTGCCTCGTCCGCTGCTGGCTTCGGCACAGGGACCGCATTCCCATCCGGAGCCCCTCCCGTTTTCGTCGAAATATACCCGCCGGCTGCCATAATCCGGTCAAACGCAGTGCGATCAACGATAAGATCCTTGATGATCGGAAACGGTGTTGCCCGCCACGGCTCTACGGTGATGACGTCGCCATCCTTGAACCTCCTCATCCGCAATTCACAAGTGGCGGCCTTCCGGTCGGGCCCGTGCGCACGTCCGTTGATCAGAAGACCGCAGCTGCCGCAAATGCCTTCGCGGCAATCATGATCGAACGCGACGGGCTCTTCGCCCTTCTTCACCAATTCGTGGTTGAGCACATCAAGCATTTCGAGAAACGACATGTCGGGAGACACATCCTTCATCGGATACGTTACCAGTCTGCCGGCATCTTCCCGGTTTCGCTGGCGCCAGATTTTGAGTGTGAGGTTCATGGGTTATAGGATGGCTAAAATGTTTAAGGTTTCAAGTCCAAAGTTCAAGGTCGATTCTTCAGTGAAATTTTAGACCCCTTGAAATCGGACCTCCTGAGATAGGTCATAAAACTCGATATTTGTTTACTGAGCTTGGCTGTCCTGTCCAGCAGATCATTGAGATCTTCTTCCGAAATATATTCATAATCAAATGCTCGATAACTCTGAGACCGAGTCTCACCCGATGAGCCCTTGGCTATGCTGAGAAATTGCACAAACTCTTTGTTGCCACCCCTCT
>DATECW010000004.1:0-9099 GCA_035286705.1 Bacteroidota bacterium | reverse complement strand
CGCTCTGGTTTTCTTGTCCATTAATAAAAACCCCTCCCGTGCCTTAGAGTGGTTCCGAGGGCCACCCTCGCGGATTGAATACCGCGAACGAGAAGGGTTTTAGCTAAATCCGACAAGATCACGTATCTAAGGCGGTACGTGATGTTTGTTCAAGGGAATCTACATTATTTCGCTCCTTTGTTCAATTGATTTTCTGCGCGTTTGTTGGTACTGTGTCAGCTAACCCCACTTAAATCCTAATGGTTCTTATGAAAACCCTCGTTTCAGTTTTCCTGCTTGCCTTCATCCTCTCAACACAAGGGACTAATGCCCAAGTCAAATTCCAGAAGTTTCGGGTTGGCTTATTCCTTGATATTTGGGGTGATGATGTTGGGCAAGTCGCCAGAGCACGCCGCGCAAAATTGGAAGAAGATTTCCGGGCATATATGTTAAACCGCTTATTGATCATCCAAGAAATAGAGGTTGTCGATTCAAATGCAACCTATAACCTGACGATTTTTCTTTACGAGGTACCAGAAGACTGCGGTTGTGATTACCTGTACTATAGCGCAACGTTTTCTCCTTCTTCCAATATACCCTATACAACCATGCACGCTTCCAAGTATTTCCAAGGCTTCGGGCGATATTCTCGTTTGGGCGAGATAGCTACCGAAGTTGTTGGATTGCTCGACCGCACACACATAGACGAATTGAGAATGCAACGTAAATATCTTCCGCAGGAACCCAAGAGCCGCCGCAGGTCGTTGCTTGAGCCGGGAAAATAAGAGTGACAGAGGAGGGAACCAACCCCTCGAAAGGAGATCATCCAATGAAAGCCCTTTTGAGGAGGCCACGCCTTACCTGAAGTTTGAATGTCCACTCGCCCCCATTCCGTGACTCATCATTACGTCGAATGGGAGGTGGCTTCATAGTCAGGTGTAGGGTAACCATCGGGCGGAACCGATAGACTGATGATCTAAGCGGCTACTCTAACCCCGTGGCTCCCTCTTTCTTCTGTCACTCCCTTGTTGTCAAGTCCTTTTTCACTTTCACACTTCCTTTTTGTCCAAAGTGAGCCACGTTTTACTTAACTGAGCCATTACCGGCGCCCGCCGTAAATTGATTTTCGCCCCATCCTTCGCTATATTGACCGAACTCATTTTCCCTCCACGAATTCTCGTCGAACGTGCCTGAACACATCAAGGTGAAGATAGCCAGGATAGCGCCGGAGAGCCTGGACATCCCGCTTCCGCAGTACTCGACGGAGGGATCAGCAGGAATGGATCTGTGCGCCGCGGTGGCAAGCGAGTTGGTGATTGACCCCGGCGAAACAGTTCTTGTTCCAACGGGAATTCGGATTGAACTGCCGGTAGGTTTCGAAGCACAGGTGAGGCCTCGGAGCGGTCTGGCAATTAAGCACGGCGTCGGTATACTGAATTCTCCCGGGACTATCGATTCGGATTATCGGGGGGAAATCAGAGTGATTCTGACGAATTTCAGCAAGAATCGTTTTGTTGTCAAAAGGGGTGATCGTATCGCCCAGATGGTTGTCTCCGCCTACGCTCGAGTTGATTGGGACCCGGTTGAGGCCCTCACAGACTCGAAAAGGGGCGAGGGCGGATTCGGGCACACAGGGGTTGCTTCAAGGCAAACGACAAATGGCTAAGTCAAGACGGTTACGACACAGATCATTGCGCGCCGAAGCGGCGGCAGAAAAAAAGGGGGAAAGCTGGGAATCCCTTTTTCAATCCTTTGGGCGGATTGAGATCGTTCTCCTTGTTGGCGGCGTCTTGCTTCTCCTGGTGCTGATATACACCATCCAATCGATCATCTCGCCATTTGTCGTCCTGGGTGCTATTATCTTTCTGCTTTTTCCGATGCGGCGCTACGCGCTTGCGCGGAATCTCATGTGGCTGAGCCTCATTCTTTTCGGTTTGTGGCTGGCATATACCGTTTCAAGCATTCTCGCTCCTTTTGTCCTTTCGCTCGTCATTGCCTATTTGCTCAATCCTGTCGTATCAACGCTCGAAGGGTGGAAGATTCCGCGTTGGCTTTCCTCGCTGGTGCTGATCCTTCTCGTTGTTGGCGTCGTTATCCTGATTCTGTTCTTTGTTTTGCCAATTGCCGTCGCGCAGTTTGAAGCGATGCTCGAGGCTCTCTCGGGGGTCTTCACGCAATTCAGGGATTGGCTCTGGTCCTCGAGGATGACCAGCTTCCTGGAACGGTACGGTGTTTCAGCCGAGGAACTGAAAGCGACCTTGAGCAGGGAATTTGCTCCCAGGTTCGAGGATATTCTGCGGAACCTCCTGCAGGGAATGCTGCTGGTGATGAGCAGCCTGTCGCGCGTGGCCACCCAGGTGTTCTATGTCATCATGGTTCCGTTTCTCACATTTTATCTCCTATCCGATTTTCCCAAGATCAGCCATCGGTTTCTCATGCTTATTCCCAGCCGCCGCAGACCCCGAATGGGAGAGTACTTGCAGAGGGCCGATGAAGTGATCGGTCGTTATCTTCGCGGTGCTCTTCTCGTCGCATTTCTCCAGGGAATCATGGTGACTTTGCTGTTTTCCCTGTTCAACATCAAGTACGCGCTTCTGTTGGGCATCACGGCTGCAGTTCTTGATCTTGTTCCTTACTTTGGACTCATCATCACAATGCTTGTGGGCGGTGTCGTAGCTGCTTTCAGCGACCCTCCGACGGCCCCCAAGATTATTTCGGCCCTCTTTTCGATTGGTGTTCTTCATCTCCTGGAAGTCACCCTCTTGTCTCCTCGCATCGTCGGCTCCAAAGTCGGCCTGCATCCGCTTCTCATCATCTTCTCTCTTCTTGTCTTCGCTTTCTTCCTGGGATTCATCGGGCTCCTGATTGCCGTCCCCTGCACGGCTCTCATCATTCTGGGAGTGCGGGAATGGGAGGCAAGCCGCCGCGGAATTCCCCTCAGCCAATATCATTCCTCTTCACCGGATTAACAGATGACCGGCACTTTGTACCTTGTTGCCACTCCGATTGGCAACCTCGAGGACATAAGCTTTCGGGCTGTTCGCATCCTGAAAGAAGTGGATGTCGTGGTGTACGAAGAACGGCGGGAAGGGTCGCGCCTTTTGCGACACTTTGGGATTGAGAACAAAATTGTCGAGAGCCTTAACGAACATAATGAATCGGCATCCAGCGGGATCATTTTACAGAAACTCAAAGAGGGGAAATCCGTCGCACTCGTCTCCGATGCCGGTACTCCCGTTTTTGCCGACCCCGGCCTGGTTCTGGTTCAGAAGGCGATTCGTGAAGGGATCCGAATAGTACCCATTCCGGGAGCGTCGTCAATTCTGCCTGCATTGATCGTCTCCGGCTTTTCCATTGAACGGTTCCTCTATTACGGCTTTCTCTCTCCCAAGCGCAACAGAAGAATCGCAGAACTGCAGCAGCTGAAAAGGGAAGACCGAACGATTGTTTTCATGGACACGCCGTATCGACTTGCACAGTTGGTAAGGGATGTGGCGGATGTGATGGGTCCGGAGCGGAGAATGTGCGTTGCGTTCGACCTCACTCTTCCTACAGAGGAAATTTTCCACGGTTCGGCGGGAGAACTGTACCAACAGTTCCTGAAGTCCGGGAAAAAGGGGGAATTCGTTGCAGTACTGGAGGCAACCCGCTAGTGCCGGCCCGTCCGAACGCACAAACCGGGTTTCCGGTTCCATCAGGGGATCAGTACGGCAGAAGACAGCACAGTCGTCCACAATCCGTTCTTGTCTCCCTCTGCAGATTGTGTCACGTTGAACGTGCGGACGATTTTTCCCGACATCTTGTAAATCTTCTCTCTTTCATCCCACGCGGTATTTGAATCGAATTCGATGCCCAGCGTCGTCGCCAGCATGGTGGCGGCGAGATCCTCGGCATATTCGCCGGCGCGTTCATCCGTTTCCCCATAAGGGTGATGTTCAGAAAGATAGCCGTACGTGTTCGGATCTGCGGCCTGGGCGACCCCGAGCGAAGCTGCAATAAGGCGATTCGGCTCGTTCGTCGCATTGCGGGCCATGACGCAAAATGTTATTCCGCCCGGCTGAATGAGCTTGAGGCCTTCTTCTTTTGAGATCCGTTTGCAGCCCGGGGGAAAAATGCTGGACACCGTTACTATGTTGCATTTCTCGATACCTGCATCGCGCAGCGCGAGTTCGAACGACTGCAGATAGTCCTTGTGGCGGCCAACACCTTTGGTGAAAAACAGTTTCGTAGGGACAAACACTTCCTCATCTCCGTTGAATTGTGTGAATGGTTACGTTGCGTGGATCACTTTGAGAAATTTCCGTTTTCCGACTTTGAGAACAAATTCATTTTTCTTTGGGACGGGAGCATTGGGGTCGGTGACCTTCTCCCCGTCAATTGAGACTCCGCCTTGCTCGATGAGCCGGCGCGCGTCACTCCGCGAGCTGGCCATTGCAGCCGTCATCAGCAGACCGATGAGGGTCTGAACCTCTTTGCCAGAGCCAATCCGAAGTTCCGCAATTTCATCCGGCACGCTTTTTGCAACGAAAATCCTGTCAAATTCCTCTTCCGCCCTTTGTGCCGCCTCGGCATTGTAATACATTTGAACCAACGTGCGTGCGAGCCTCCGCTTCAGGTCGCGGGGATTGGTCTTGGGATCGGCGAGTTGCTTGCGGATCGCAGCCAGTTCCTTGTTGGAAACATCTGAAGCAAGTTCAAAATAGGAGTCGATGAGCGAATCCGGAATCCTGAGTGTCTTGCCAAAAATTTCCTGCGGCGGCTCGCTCAATCCGATATAATTGTCGAGCGACTTGCTCATCTTTTCCACGCCGTCCGTGCCTGCCAGAATCGGCATCGTCAGAATCACCTGCGGCGGCTGCCCGTATTCGCGTTGGATGTCCCGGCCAACCAGAAGATTGAATTTCTGGTCGGTGCCTCCAAGCTCGATATCGGATTGGATGGCTACGGAATCCATGGCCTGCGCTAGTGGATAGAGGAATTCATGGACACTGATCGGTTCACCGGCTTTGTATCGTTCGGTGAATTCATCGCGCTCCAGCATACGGGCGACTGTGTACTTGCCGGCAAGAACGATCACGTCGGCAAAGCTCATTTTCCCCAGCCATTCCGAGTTGTACAACATCTGAATTCGCTGCGCTGAGAGAATCTTGGTCGCCTGTTCGAAATAGGTCTGGCCGTGACGGCGGGTTTCCTCGAGGGACAAGGCGGGACGGGTCTTGTTTCTTCCGGAGGGGTCGCCGATCATCCCCGTAAAATCGCCGATGATCAGAATTGCCTGATGCCCCAGGTCCTGAAACTGTCTCAGTTTGCGGAGGACAACAGAGTGGCCCAGATGAAGGTCGGGACGGCTCGGGTCGCACCCGAGTTTGACGCGGAGGGGTTTCTTGCTCTTGATGGACCGCTCGACTTTCCGTGCGAGATCATCTTCGGGGATGATTTCCTGCGTGCCCCGTTTGATGAGGTCCATCTGTTCGTTGATTGAGGGGAACAATTCTTAGGTGTGACTCCTTTTCATTCGATGGGCCATTTCCCGCTGGGCCTGGCGTTTTGCCAGCGCTTCCCGTTTGTCAAACCTGCGCTTTCCCTGGGCGATCGCCAATTCGATTTTGGCATACGGTCCCTTAAAATACACCGAGAGGGGAACAAGCGCGAGACCCTTCTCCTGCACCTTTGCAATCAGTTTTCGGATCTGTTTTCTCTGAAGGAGGAGTTTCCGGGATCTGGTGGGTAGGTGATTGTTAAGGTTCCCGTGCTCGTACGGATTGATATGCATGTTCATCAGCCACACTTCTCCGTTCTTGACGATGGCATAGCTGTCTTGAAGATTGGCGTTGCCGCCGCGGAGAGACTTGACCTCGGTTCCCTTGAGAGCGATCCCTGCCTCAAGCGTTTCGATAATGGTGTATTCGTGCCTCGCCTTGCGATTCGATACAACGACACGTCCTTCGGTCTCCGTCATCCCTAAATTTTTGCTTCCAACATAAGAGAAAAGTGAAAAAGAATCAATTGTCCCGCTCTCTCGACACCAGTTTTCCCGAAGTTGCCTCCGTGTGATGAGTTTGCACTCATTTTCCAAACACCTCCGTGAGTATCCCTGCCTGCCCCGACTTTGTCGGGGCCTGCCCCGACTTTGTCGGGGCCTGCCGGTTTACCCGCCGGGTTGTTTGGCGGGCAGGAGTGAAATCAGCGTCGGTTGCCTTTGTAGTCACTTCTCGGTATATTGCTCCGTAATTCAAGCTTTTCTTACGCCGATATCTTCGCTCTTCCAACCTTACAGAGGATTTCAATGGCTGATCGTCAGTACGATGTTACTGTGATTGGCGGTGGTCCGGGCGGCTATGTTGCCGCGATCCGCGCCGCTCAACTTGGCATGAATGCGGTTGTTGTCGAGAGAGAACGACTGGGTGGTATTTGCCTGAATTGGGGCTGTATCCCTTCCAAGGCCCTGCTTAAGAGCGCCGAACTCTATGCGACGTTTAAAAAGTCCGAGGAATTCGGCATTTCCCACAAGGATTTGAAGTTCGACTTCGGAAAGATCATCCAGCGAAGCAGGGATGTCTCGGACCGGATCACGAAGGGTGTGGAATACCTGATGAAAAAGAACAAGATCGAGGTACTCTCAGGAACGGGAAAGCTCACCGGGAAGAACACTGTTGAAGTCTCCAGCAGCGGAAAAACGACCGACAGGATCAAATCAAAGGCGGTCATTGTGGCGACGGGAGGACGGCCGCGCTCCATCCCCGGCGTTGAAATCGACCGTAAGAAGATCCTGACGAGCACGGAAGCCATGACGCTCAAACAGCAGCCGAAGAGCATGATCATCATTGGCGGGGGAGCCATAGGTATTGAGTTCGCCTACTTTTATAACACTTTGGGAACTAAGGTCACGGTCATTGAAATGATGCCGACCATCCTTCCACTCGAAGATCGCGAAATGACGAAGATCGTTCAATCTTCCCTGAAGAAGGGGGGATTGGAGATCATGACGGACACCAAAGTAGAGGGAGTGAAGGTTGGCAACGAGGTTGAAGTGACTGTCACCTCTTCGGAAGGGAAGAAAACGATCAAGGGAGAAGTCGTGCTCATGGCCATAGGGGTTCAGGGAAATTCCGAGAATCTCGGCCTTGAGGCACTGGGCATTCAGATCGAAAAAAGCTTCGTCAAGGTAAATGAGTTCGGTCAGACGAATGTTGCCGGGATTTACGCAATTGGAGACGTAAGCGGTCCGCCTTTGCTCGCGCATGTTGCATCGCATGAAGGAATCGTCGCCGCAGAACATATTGCGGGGAAAGCGAAGCACGGCATCGACCGCAAAGTCTTCCCCAGCTGTACCTATTGTCAGCCGCAGGTTGCCAGCGTGGGCATGACCGAAGAGGCGGCGGTTGCAGCGGGGCACAAAATAAAGATCGGCAAGTTCCCCTTCCGGCCGCTCGGAAAGGCGCTGGCGATTGGGGAGACCGAGGGCCAGGTGAAACTCATTTTTGATGAAAAATACGGCGAGCTTCTTGGCGCGCATATCGTCGGGTCTGAAGCGACGGAAATGATCGCAGAGCTTGTGACCGCCAAGGCGCTTGAAACGACTTACGAAGAACTGTGGCGAACGATGCACGCCCATCCGACGTTGGCGGAAGCGGTGATGGAAGCTGCCGGAAATGCTTACGGCGTCTCGGTGCACATTTGAAACAGATTACATCGATTGATATTGGCCGCACGCGGTATGCTGACGCGTGGGATCTTCAGGGGAAGCTGTTTGACATGCGGCGTGAACGGCGCACGGGAGATATGCTTCTCTATACTGAGCACAACCATGTCTACACCATTGGCAAAGGCGGAGATCAGAATCACCTCCTCGCAACGAAATCGGAACTGGAGGAAGGGGGCGTCGATGTCTTTCAAATCGATCGGGGTGGAGACATTACCTATCATGGACCCGGGCAGATTGTCGGATACCCGATTATCGATTTGCAGGAATACAGAACCGATCTGCACTGGTATTTGAGAAGTCTCGAAGATGTCGTCATTCGGGCAATTCGAGAGTACGGGCTTGAGGGAGGCAGGGAAGATGGAATGACGGGTGTGTGGGTGGGCGGAGAGAAGATCGCGGCAATCGGCGTGAAGGTGAGCCGATGGATTACCATGCATGGATTTGCTCTGAACGTGAACACCGATTTGTCGAAGTTCGGCAGGATTATTCCGTGCGGAATATTCCACAAAGGCGTGACCTCGATGGAACGAATGCTGGGGAGACGCGTGGAAATGAGCGATGTTCACGACAGCCTCGACAAGGCATTCGAAAATGTGTTTGGCAGGCCGGTGACAAGACACAATGCATCGGTGCTGAAGCAACTTCTCGAATCGAACGAACTCGAAAAAGCGTAATGCCGGCGCGGTCGCAGAAGAAAAAGCCGGCAAAACCACCAGGAGCATCACGGAAGATGGCGACAACGCAGGCTGATGTCACATTGAAAGAACAAAGGCGTCCAGGGGAGCTGACAAAGTCCGACCTGCTGAGAGTCTATCGCACCATGCTCACCGGCAGGCGAATCGATGAAAAGCACCTCATCCTCTTAAAGCAGGGGAAATCGTTCTTTCACATCGGCGGATCGGGGCACGAGGCGGCCCAGACTGCCGCTGCATCTGCGTTGACTCCGGGAGTGGATTATTCATTCCCGTACTACCGCGACTTGAGTTTTTGTCTGCAGCTTGGATTTTCGCCGGAAGAGTATTTTCTCGCAGCCCTGCACCGGAACGAAGACCCCGGGACGGGGGGCAGGCAAATGCCGGGACACTACGGCAAGAAGGAACTGCGCATCATCACCCAGTCGAGTCCCACAGGGACACAGTACCTCCAGGCAGTGGGCGTGGCCATGGCGGCAAAGAAAGAGGGAAAGGGAGAAGTCGTGTACGTCTCTTCCGGCGAGGGTTCGACGAGCGAGGGAGAATTCTTTGAGGCGGTGAACTGGGCGGCAAGAGAATCTCTTCCAGTTCTCTTCTTCATCCAGGACAACAAGTTTGCAATTTCTGTTCCCGTTGCTCAACAGACCGCAGGGGGCTCGGTATTTGAGGTTACAAAGGGGTTCAAAGGTCTCGAGCGATTCAACGTCGACGGCACGGATTTCA
>DATECW010000003.1:0-9767 GCA_035286705.1 Bacteroidota bacterium | reverse complement strand
CATTTTTTTGTTTTGTTCCTAACCCACGGCTACCTGCTTGCCCCGTGATTTCTACGGGGCCCGCCGTGTCTTGTGGCGGGAAGCCGTGGGCAATCCCTCGGTTCCTCATCACCAACTAACCAATCACCAATTAACCAGTTAACCCAACATTCCCCCGTCTTCATTGTAGTTCTTTGAAAGGCGGCCTGAATTGCTAATCGGGCTCCGTTTCATTAGCTTCTTCCTTCGTTGATCCGCACGCTCAGTTGAGGCTCCTGTGATCGGCCAGACCATATCTCACTATCGAATCCTCGAAATGCTCGGAAAGGGGGGCATGGGGGTGGTCTACAAAGCCGAGGATACGATTCTCCAGCGTCCTGTGGCACTGAAGGTTCTGGCCCCCAATGCCGTGGCAAACGAGGAAGATAGGGCGCGGTTCGTGCGCGAAGCACAGCTTGCAGCAGGCCTTTCCCACCATCATATCGCCGCAGTCTACGAGTTTGGGGAGTTCGAAGGCAACGCGTTTCTCGCCATGGAGTATATTCAGGGTGAGACGCTCGCCAAGCGCATCAAACGCTCCCTTCTTTCACTGGACGATTTCTTCCCGATTTCCCTTGCCATAGCCGACGGCCTGACCCAGGCCCACCACAAAGGGATTGTTCATCGCGATATCAAGCCGGACAACATCATGCTCGCGCCCGGCGGCGCGGTGAAGATCATGGACTTTGGCATTGCCGACATGAAGGGGCGCGCCCGCATTACGAAGACGGGAAGCACGGTCGGTACGGTCCATTACATGTCTCCGGAGCAGGCCCGGGGAGATGAGGTGGATCATCATACCGACCTCTGGTCCCTGGGAGTGTTGATGTACGAGTCGCTGACAGGAAAGCTGCCTTTCCCCAGCGAATATGAATCAGCGGTGCTCTACATGGTCCTTCATGAATCGCCCGTGCCGCTCTCGAAATACAGGAACGACATTCCTGTTCCCCTCCAGGAAGTCATTCTTCGATGCCTCAGCAAGCGTCCTGACGATCGCTTCGAAAGTGCCGAGGCGCTTTCGGGCGCGGTGAAGTCTATTCGCGACAACCTCAAAGAAGCAGGGAAACGGGTTGTTGCCGAGACAGAAACGAACAAGCAAAGGGTCTACGAAGTTGAAAAACGGCCGGTGACAATCCTCTTTGCAACGATCCTCGAAGCTCACGACGGAGGAGAGAGCGATCCGGAGGCGAGGCTTTCTGCTTTGAATGAATGCTTCAAGGGTTTGATTTCCATTGTTCAGCGATATGAGGGGATGACGGATCGCATCCTGGGGGAGAAACTGATGGCGGTGTTCGGAGCACCCATTGCTCATGAAAACGATGCCGAACGGGCCGTGCGGTGCGCAAAGGAAATGAAATCGTACTTCGACCGGTTTGCGTCCCTTGAAGGCGCCGGGCGTGCCCGGCCGATCCAGCTGAGCATTGCGCTCCACTCCGGGGTCGTCTTAGCCGGGACTATGGGTGAGGGGAAAACGGGAGGGTATTCCATCACCGGCGAGAGCATCAATATCACCGCGGGGATTGCCGAATCTGCTCCTCCAGGCGCGATCGTGCTCAGCGAAGATGCCCTCAGGCTCGTGGAAGAGATCGCCGAGGTCGGCGGATCGCAGCACGTTGCCATCAAGGGAAAAACGAAGCCGGTGGTCGTGCAGCAGCTTCGTTCGATCAAAGTGGGAACTGAGCCCGGGCGGCGAACAGTGGGAACGGGGACATTTGTCGGGAGGGAAAGAGAGCTTCAGAAAGTGGAAGTGGCTCTCCGGAAATCCCTCGCAAAATCGGAACAGCGATTGTTTCTTCGGGGTGAAGCCGGGGTAGGCAAGAGCCGGCTGAAGGGTGAAATCGTCGCAACGGCGATCAAGTCAGGGTTCGCCGTCTTTGAAGGAAAATGCTCAAGCTTCGAAATCAACACACCGTACTACCTCTGGAATACGCTGCTGAAGAGCCTGTTCAACATCGGTAACGACACGAGCGAGCAGGAGGTGCGAGCACGGCTCCATGAGACGCTGCAGATTCTCTCCCTCAGTGCGGAAGAGCCGTATCTCGCCACGCTGCTTTCATTGCGATACGAAGAGATTCTTCTCGAGGTTGACGAGCTGAGGAAAAGCCGGATCTTCGACGCTGCGAAAACACTCCTGCAGGCGTTCGCGCAAAGGCGCCCCGTCATGGTCGTGCTTGAAGATCTGCACTGGATTGACCGGTTTTCGCAGGATCTGCTCCAGTTTGTCTTTTCCGCGGGGGTGGGGCCGGCGATGATTCTTTGCACGTACAGGCCCGAGTACGCTCATGCTTCCGCCATTGCGACATCCGGTGAAGTATTCGATCTCGATCGACTCTCGGCTGAAGAGGCGCGACAGCTCATGAGGCTGCGATTGAATGTGGAAGAAATTCCTCCCCAGCTTGAAAAACTGATCGAACAGCGGGCTGAAGGAAATCCCTTTTTCATCGAAGAAATCATCAAAACACTTTTGGATAGAAAAATTGCAGGGGTGAAGAGAGGGAAGGTCGAGATACTTTCGGAGAACCTCGAAGCGGGGGTACCGGGGACGCTTCAGGCAGTCATTCTGGCGCGCATCGATCAACTGGAAGAGCGAATCCGGGATGTGCTGCTTGGCGCCTCAGTGATCGGCCGGGAGTTCTCAAGGCCGGTATTGGAACATGTGGTCCAGGCGAAGACCGATATTCTGGCCGGTCTGCGACGGCTTGAATCGTTGGAACTTGTGCTTGAGCGCGAGGACGCGCATGAGTTGGAGTATCTGTTCAAGCATTACCTCATTCAGGAAGTGGCGTATAACACGATCCTCGCAAAGCGACGCAAGAAACTCCATGGGCTCATTGCGGAAGCGATCGAACGGCTCTATTCAGAGCGTCTGAAAGAGTACTACGAGCTCCTGGCATTTCATTACGAAAAAGCGGAGAACTGGTCGAAGGCGGCAGAGTATCTGAGCCGTGCCGGGCAGAAGGCAAGCGAGATCTTCAGCAGGGATGAGTCGGAGGGATTCCGGAGCAGAAAGGAAGACGCGATTGCGAAGTTGTATGAATCGGCAGGAGAAAGGCGAATCGGGTGGATTATCCTTGCGCTGTTGACAGCTGCCACCGCGATTCCGGTGGCACTGGTTATGCTCATGGTGCCGTACTGGATCATTTCCCTGTATGCCGCGCTTCCTCCCTATATCCATTTCGAACTATGGGGCTCTGGATTCCTTGGTTACACCGCTCTCTTCGCGTATCTGAGTTTTCTTTCACTCGGATATCCCTGGGCCGGATTGGTATTCACTTTTTTGGGGATTATTCCCGCCTTCAAGGGGAGTCCGAAGCTGTTTGACCTGCTGGACGATCAGATTCGGGTCGTCTTCGGCAGCGGCAAAGTCATTTCGATCCATTTCTCGGAAATCGAAAGAATGGCTTTTCGGGACAGGAAGACGCGGCGGGCCTGGAAATATCGTTTTATCGATCCTCTCTGGCGAATCTACGACTACTCGGGACTGAACGCCCGATCCTGGTTGAAGGGTGTGGTCATGAATCCGTTGCCTCCGTTTTCATTTGGTTTTGGTTCACGGCTCGGTGAAATTCATTTGATCAAGAAGAGCGGCCATCGGGGACTGCGGCTGATTCTGCCGTGGCTGAACACATACGGGAAGAGCAAGGATGTCAGTCTTACACCATCCGATCCGCACGGCTTCTACGAGCAGCTTACAACGGCGTATAAGAAGTGGAGCTCTCCGACGCGGACGATCTCCGCGGTGAAAGGGGGTGACGCATGAGCTATTTGCGAGCGCTCATTTTCGGATGTCTTCTCCTTTTCAGCGCGGGATGTTCCCGCGGGCCTGGTGAGCCCCGGCCGCTTTCCGAGATGATGGCGGATCATGAGAGGACTATTGACAGTCTGAGAACCCTTGTGAATGCCGATTCGCTGAACAGCGAGCTGGTGAGCGATCTGGCGGTGGCGATGTTGAAAAAGGTGGATTTCGCCACGGAACTCCTTCCGCAGTATGTTCCATTTTTTGGGGGGGATCCTCTGATCGATGAGGCCGCCCGATTGACGGAACGGGGAACCGCGCACGATTCGGGATCATCACGATTGTTTGGAATGCTTGGGAAGGCTCGGTGGCACGAGTATTCGGCCAAAAGATTGTTCTATCAAGACCGCGAATCGAGCAAGAAAGGGATGAAGGCTCTTGATGAGGCAATCAGACTTGATTCCGCCAACACCGACGCTTATATCACGCAAGCGATGTTTCTCATTGCGACGGCGCCGTATGATTCCGCTTCCGGCAGAGTGAAATTTCTGCTGACTTCGGTACTTCGCCGGGATCCCGAAAACGGCACCGCGTATTTCTTTCTGAGCAGAATGTACGGTTACAGGGATCCCAGTGAGGATCAGCTCGAAGAGATCAGCAAGTATATCAGGGACGCGGAGAAGTTCGGTGTGGATGATGCTGACTGGTGGTTGTCGCTCGGACAACGGTACATATGGAGAATCGAACCGCACAGTCTTTACGACAATGGAGCATACATCCGACATGTCAGGGACGTCCCGGGTCCGATGAAAGCCTTTTTCTTTCTTGTCGCCAATCCTTTGCTTGCTTCCAGAGGAACGAAGCAATTGCGTTTCACCGAAAAAGCCCTCGAGATGAATCCATATCATCTTGTGGCACTTATTGCCGCAGCACAACAGAGTTTTGACAAGGGAAAAGAGAAAGAAGCTCTCATATACTATCAAAGGGCGGATGCCGTCGACTCAAGCTTCTCGCGATGGTGGGGCTTTTGGGGTTACAATGGTGCAGCTCTTTTCCGCGCGGTTCTTAAGAAGTTCCCCGAAAATTATCGCGCCTCCGTAAACCTTGCGAATCTGTCCGATGATTCAGCCGAGGTGCGTGCGGCTTACGAAAAAGCCGTTGCATTGAAGCCTCATCTTCCGCTTCCGTATATTGATCTGGCCAAGATCTATGTGCACGATGGCAGATTCGACGAGGCGGAGGATCTTGTCTCCCGTGCAGTAGCATTGGGTGTAGATTCCGGACTTACATACGAAACGCCCGCGTATTATCGTCTTTCGGAATCGTATGCAAAGAAAGGTCAAGACGGTCTCATGGTGAAGGCACTCAGGAAGGGCCTTGACAGGGGGAACGCCGAAATCTATGGAGTGTATGACATCGCTGCAGTGTATCGCGACAGGGGGGATAAAAAGACAGAGAGATTGCTGTACGATTTGTACCTCGCGAAAATGAAACACAGGAAAGGGAACGAATTCAACGTTGCGAGGGCTTATGACGAGCTTGGAGAACTGGAAAACGCCGCAACGTGGTATGAGAAGGCCGTCAATTCAACTCCCGACAGCATTGTGGGTGACGTTCTTGCTCCCGTTCGAAAATCCGATATTCTCTTTTCACTCGCTGACGTCCGATCAAGGCAGGAGCGGTATGATGACGCGATACATCTTTATGAGAAAATCATCAAACTCTCGGGAAACGCATCAGGCATGCACCGCCTTATAGGTCATAATTACAGATTGAAGGGAGATTTTTTGAAAGCCCGGGACGCGCTCCTGAAGTCGGTTGCCGAGTCTGATCGCGAGGTCCTCTCTTTCTACGAGCTTGGACTGACCTACAAGGCCCTCAAGGAAAACGAGAATGCGAGGGCAGCGTTCCAGCGCGCCGGCGAGGGCGGAGTACAGGCGGCGAGGGAGGAGCTGGCAAAAATGGTCGGTGGAAAATGAGGTGAAGGGAATTGATTTAGTGGAGGGAACTGTTGCTCAATCCCTTCGCTGCCAACAACTCACTCGGGCGGGCAGGTGGGGAAAGGCCGTATTTCACTCCTGTAACAGCTATCAGTTCCCGCGCCATCCCTGTCCCCGCGTCATTCCCGCGTCATCCCCGCGAAGGCGGGGAAAGCGGGAAAAGCGGGGAAGGCGGGGAACGCAGGAACCGGCTGTCAGTCCCCATGTTGCGACGCGTAGTTATCCCCTCCTTGATTCTTACTTCTAAATTCTAGATCCTCTTGGGTTCTCGTTGCTACCTTCCTATGGAGACCTCATGAAAACACTCGCCGTGCTCTTCTTTTCTCTTGTCGTTTCATCAGCATTCTCGCAGATTCCTTCTGATGCGAATCTCGACTTTGAACGAGGCGGAGGCGCGTGGCCCATGATGTGGCAGAAATGGGGGAGAGGCTACTCCTTGTCGGTCGATTCGGTCATTCAGTACGCCGGAAAGTACTCCGTAAGAATCTCGGCGGATTCAGGACGGGCTGAAGGATCGTTTGGGTGTGCCGCGACGGCTTTGAAGGCGTCGTTTGCGGGCTCGAGGATTGAGCTTCGTGGATATCTGAAACTCGACGGGGTGAGCAACGGAAAGGCGGGCCTCTTCATGAGGACGGACGGGTTGGCAGGAATGGCAGGAATTGTGGACGTGACCGAAACGGGAACGGAAGGAACGGTTGACTGGAAACAGTATTCGGTTTCACTTCCGCTGGAGGGTGTAGGCCGCATTTGGGTGGGGGCTTTGAATTCCGGATCCGGAGCGCTGTGGGCGGACAATCTGGAAGTCTTCGTCGATGGCCGCCCGGCGGCTGAGATGACGAAGACCGCCCCGGCGGATACGGATCATGTGTTCGACAAGGGATCTCCGTTCAGATCGATTGCTGTCTCATCGAAAGCCCTCAACGACCTCGTTCTGCTGGGCAAGGTGTGGGGGTTCCTTAAGTACTATCACCCGGTCATCGCAGCGGGAAACCTTCACTGGGATTATGAACTCTTCCGGTTTCTTCCGCGGCTGATGAAGGCACGATCGAAGAGCAACCGCAATGCCGTCTTGAGCAGCTGGATCGACTCAATCGGGCTTCCGCCGGAAAATCCCCTTCCCCCCGCCATCGATTCCGCAAGAGCCAAGATTGTTCCGGATTTGGATTGGATCGGGAACACATCGGAACTGGGAAAGGAACTGAGCGCGAAGCTGAAGAGGATACGCGATGCTTCCAGAGCTCTGGTGCATTACTACGTCGGATTTTCGCCTGGTGCAGGGAATCCTGATTTTAGTGCAGAACGGGCGTATGAAGTACCTTCGTATCCCGATGCGGGATTTCGGCTGTTGTCTCTTTATCGCTACTGGAACATCATTGAATATTTCTTTCCCTACAGGCATCTCGTTGATGACTGGGACGGGATGCTGAAGGCTTATCTGCCGAAGTTCCTTGGCGCGGCTAACGATCTTGAATACCGCCTTGCGGCGCTGGAGCTGATCGGGCGTGTGAATGATACGCACGCGAACATCTGGCGCGATAAGATTCTGGACGAATACCGGGGAAAACTCTCTCCGCCGTGCGAGGTGAGGTTTGTTGAGGATCGGCCAATAGTTTTCCGAACGGCGGAAAATGATTCCATTCACTCCGACCTTCAAGTGGGCGATGTGATTGTGAGTGTCAGCGGGCGTTCGGTGCGGGAGATCGTGAAGAAATGGCGGCCGCTGGCCCCGGCGTCGAACGAGGCGCGCCGAATGTACGAGATAGGCCAATTGATGCTTCGGACGAACGACACGACTCTGCGCGTTGACATTGAACGAGGCGGCAAGCACATGAATGTAACGGTGAGGTGCTACGAAGGATCGCAGGCCGCGCTTCAGGCGAAAACGCGAATGAGAAAGATGTGGAAAAGACTTCCCGGGGAGGTGGGATACATTTTTCCGGGCGTTATCAAGAACGACTCGCTGGAGTCGATCGTGGCTTCCTTGAAGAACACAAAGGGACTGATTATCGATCTGAGGAGTTATCCATCGGATTTCATGGTCTTCACCATGGGGGCGTACCTCATGCCGCACGCCACGCCGTTTGTGAAATTCACAAAAGGGAGCGTTGTGCAGCCGGGGGTCTTTCTGTTCGGTTCTGCGCTTGCCGTGGGGAAGGAGAACACCGATTACTACAAGGGAAAGGTGCTCCTCCTTATCAACGAAACGACGCTGAGCCAGGCGGAGTACACGACTATGGCATTTCGGGTTGCCCCTCGTGCGACGGTCATTGGAAGCACGACTGCCGCCGCCGATGGGAACGTATCGCCGATTGTCCTTCCCGGTGGGATCAGTACGCTGATTTCCGGAATCGGTATTTATTATCCCGACGGTCGTGAGACGCAGCGGGTGGGAATTTTGCCGGATATGGTGGTTCGGCCGACAATCAAAGGAATACGGGAAGGACGCGATGAGGTGTTGGAGAGGGCGGTGGAGGTGGCTGGAAAGGAATAGTTTCGAGTTACGTCGGGTCTCATCAAGAAAAAGCCCGCCGGAGATGCTCCGACGGGCTTTTCTTGTGATACGAGAGAGACGACTCACCTACATACTTTTCTTCATGGCTCGGGACCGCACCAGGGCATACTGCAGGCCCGTCCAGTTCCAGTTTGCCGCTTTCTTGTACCATTCCTTCGCACTTGCACCATCGCCCTTGCGTTCGTACGCCACCGCCCTGGAAAACATGACGTAGGGATTGTCGTTCGGGCCGTTGTCCAGATGCTCCAGGGCCTTGTCATGGTTCCCAAGTTCACATTCCAGATTGCCAAGCATCAGATTGAGATTGCGATGCTCTGCGGTGATCTTTCTCCCTTCGACCATCTTGGTGCATTCCCCAGCCTGCTTCCTGGCACCCGCGAGATCTTTTCCCCGCATGAGAATGTAGCACTGCAAAAGGCCAAGGTTGACTTCGTTGGCAGATTTTGCGGCTGGTGTAAGGGAAGTTGTTTCGTTCAACTTTTTTGCCTGGTCGAGTTGCTTCTGTGCTTCGGCCGTGCTACCCGACTCGAGGTTGATATAACCGGTAAAGACATATGATGTGATAACACTCGGCGGATTCTCTTTCTCGGCCAGAGTGCGGTACCGCTCGGTTGCCTTGAGCGCGCCCGAAATATCCCATTGGTGCAGATAGGAAAACACTATGTTCGCCAGGGCTCCGAGTTTTCCGTTTATCTGCGCCGACCGTTTGTATTGCTCCTCGAACGAGTCCCGCGCCTTTGCGAAGTTTCCTTTGTGGATGTAGCCGAATCCTGTGCCCCCCAGCGATCCCGTGAATCCCGGATCTTTTTCGAGCGCCTTTTGGTACCATTGAATGGCCTCATCAAACCTTCCCATTTTCAGCAAGAGCTCCGCGTAGGAATCTGCCGGATTCGCGCTGTTGGTGGCGAGCTCTGTGTACTTCTTGAATGTTTCCTCGGCGTTCTTGTAATCGCCAAGAATCTTGTAGGAGTAGCCGAGGAAGTTGTAGGCGGGCGCGAACGTCGGATCGGCCTCGATCGATTTGCGGTACCACTCGGCAGCACCTTTCGTGTCGCCTTCCCCGGCGTGGTAATTCGCCATCAGCATACGGGCGCGTTTGTCGTTTGGGAACGTTTTCAGAAGCTCATCGGCGTATTTCTTGAACAGTACATCGTTGCCGTCGAAATTTGCTTTCGCGCCGAGAATCATCAATCGCTCGCCCGGAGACACTTTGTCGGCGAGACCGACGGCCATATCGATGTTCTTCCGGAACGCCTCCGCTCCGCCGCCCGATTGAGACCGATAGAAATAGGCCAAGGCGAAACTGGGATCCTTCTGAATCGCCTTGTCAAGCAGGTTCGCTGCGGCTGCAAGTTCGACGTTTTCAAACTTGTCTCTTCCCTCTACAAAGAGTTTCCGGGCTTCGTCAGATGAGGTGGTGACAGGGATTTCTTCACCTTGACCGAAGGCCGAGACGGCGGGGAGGAGGAAGAGGAGAGTTGCCGATAGAACGAATACCGCA
>DATECW010000002.1:0-5662 GCA_035286705.1 Bacteroidota bacterium | reverse complement strand
TTTAACGCCGAGGTTGTTCGCTCCCTTGATTGCTTCAACGGCACCTGGAATTAACCGGAGCTTCTTCGGGTCCGAGATATAATCAAGGTCAACATTGATTGTTCCGTCTCGATCGATGAAAACGCCCACCTCGTGCGGGTTCACGGCTCTACTTCAGGAGTTCTTTATAGAGTCCGACGTATTTCCTGGCGGAGTGTTCCCAGGAGAAATCTTTCATCATCCCGTTCCGCATCAGCTTCTTCCATTCGTCTGGCTGCTGATAGATTTTTATCCCCCGTTGGACGGCTTTCACAAGCTCCTTCGCATCAAACTTCTCAAATTTTATTCCCGTTCCTTTTCCGTTTCCGCTATGATCCTCGACCGTATCGTCAAGTCCGCCGGTGGCCCTCACAACAGGAATGGTTCCGTACCGCATGCTGTACATCTGATTCAATCCGCAGGGCTCATATCGGGACGGCATGAGGAACAAATCGCTTCCAGCTTCAATAAGATGGGCAAGCTCTTCGTCAAATCCGAAGAAGACGCCCATTTTGGAGCTGTATTTCTTATGAAAGGCTTCAAATTTCTTCTCGGCCTTTGGGTCGCCCGAGCCTAGCAGGATGAACTGGATGTCAAGCTTCATCAATTCGTCCATGGCCTCGAGAACAAGATCAAAACCCTTCTGTTCAACGAGACGCGAAATCGCGCCCACGAGGGGAACCGAATCGCTGTACGAAAGACCGAATCGCTTGACGAGAGCTTTCTTGTTGTCCACCTTTGCCTCAAGTGACTTCAGATCGTACTTTCGATAAATGTGATCGTCCGTCAGCGGATTCCATTGGTGATAGTCAATGCCGTTGAGAATTCCGTGAAGGTCTTTCTTGCGGTGGGAAAGAAGTCCGTTAAGGCCTGCGCCGAGTTCTTCTGAATGGCAGATTTCTTCAGCATACTTTTGACTCACCGTGGTGATTGCGTCGGAGAAATAAAGTGCCGTCTTGAGAAAGTTGAACTTGCCGTAGGCCTCCGCCCCTTCCGGTTTGAAAAGATCTTTTGGCAGCCCGGATTTGGCAAAAGCCTCTGAAGAGAATGACCCCTGATATGCCATATTATGGATCGTGAAGACGGTCTTGATGTTCTTGAAAAAAGGATCGCCCGAGTGAAGGGTCTTCAAGTAGGCGGGGATCAATCCGGTTTGCCAATCGTTGCAGTGGATAATGTCCGGTTGCCATCCGAGCCTCTTGAGAGTTTCAATGACTCCGTGACAAAAGAAAATGAACCGCTCATCGTTGTCCTGGTAGTCCTTCTTGCCGACCGGACTCTGATAGACTCCGTCCCTCCCGAAGAACTTCTCATTGTCCAGAAAATAGACCTGGACTTTGTCCTTGAGGTTGCTGATGAAGGATGACTTCACATTGCCGAGTTCAATGGAGTTGCCGACAGGGATGGGAATATCCTTGAGGCGGATGATATCATGCAGCTTGAACTTGCGCTCGCTGATGAAACGATAGCGAGGCATCATGATTCGGATTTCGTGACCTGATTCTTTGATCGCCTTGGGTAGCGAGCTCGAAACGTCAGCGAGACCCCCCGTCTTGGCAAAGGGCTCAACTTCGCTGGAGACAAAAAGAATGTTCAGAGGTTTCGACATTCATCCTCGTAAAAAAGTGATAAAACAAAGTAAATTTACGATTTTTTTGACACATCCGCAATTGAAAGTTTCTTTCTCCTCAGAGAGCCGGATAGTGGCTCCCGTCACCATGTCGGAGTTCAATCTTGATTCTGACGCAATGATGGAGTATTTTTAGACCATCTCATTGTAGAAGGCAGACAAGTCTATCGATCATTGGTAAAGGTTCGTTCCTGTTTCAGTGCGATGTGCAATTTCAGCGGAACAAGCCTTGACTGTTCGGTAGAGAATGTGTGAAGCCGAATGCTGGGCTCGTCCCTCGTTCGGCTTTTTTCGTTCTATGACGAGACTCACCCATATTGTCCTTTGTCTTTCGGCAGCGAGCATCCTCGCGCATGCACAGGAAGGGGAAATCCTCAGCGTGCAGCAAACGGCGCCCGCCACGCTTCGCATTGAATTTCGCCCAAAGTTTGTCCAGAGCGAGATCAGGGCCGCCGACGGCAGGGTCTATTCGTACGTGACGTTCTACGGAGCGAACATCCGCGAAGGAAGCCCCGGAACTGCCATGATCCCTGTCCGTACCATTCCACTGGTGCTTCCTGGAAGAGTGAATGCCCTTCGAATCGCGGAGGGCTCACCAAGGACACTGGATGCCGGCGTGCCGGCCCCGTACCCAAGGCTCGAGCCGGACAAGGAATTCGGTGCTGCCGTTCTCTTTGAAGAGAATCGGGAACCCACTGGGAAATCCACAGCAGCCCCGCTGGCCGAAATTGTCGATCTCTCCCCGTCAGGATCTGGCTTCCGGGGAACCCTGCTCATCCGTCCTGTCGCGGTGGGGAACGATGGCAGGTTGACCGTGTATGACAGGATTGTGGTGTCTATTGAAACAGATGTGAGCAGCCCTCTGGGCCCGGTATACGTCAAGCAAGCAGTCAGCAAGACATCGTCGAACCCTCTGGGTAGCGGGGAATGGTATACAATCCCCGTACAGGAAACCGGAATCTACAGGCTTGACCAGTCTTTTCTCACCCGCTCCGGAATTTCAGCATCCTCTGTGGGGAACTTCTCTTCGATCCGCATCTTTGGAAATGGGGGAGAAATGCTGCCTGAGAATATCACAGATGCCCGCATCGATGGCCTTAGGGAGATTCCCCGACACGTGGTTGACAAGAATGGAAACGGGATATTTGATACTGATGACTATGTACTGTTCTTTGCCCGAGGGCCAAATGGATGGAAATATGACGCGGTCTCGAAGACATTTTCCCATTGGATCAACTACTACACGGATTCAGATGTGTACTTCCTCACGTTTGGCGGGGCGACCGGGATTGAAATGGATTCTGTTGTGTCGTTGAATGCGAGCAATTTCTATCAGCCTGAAGACTTCCAGGAAATGCTGTTTGTTGAAGAAGAACAGACCAATCTCTTGAGCTCCGGTCGCCGATGGTATAGCCAGCTGTTTGACTCGGAGACAAAAACACGCGTGTACTCGAATCTTCTCCCGGGGTTTGTTTCCGCCAAGCCCGTCTTGTATCGGGTTGCTGTCCTTGCCCGGTCTCCTCTGTCCGGCTCGTTCCTGGTGCAGGAAAACGGCGAAACCCTTGGATCGATTTTCACCGGCCCGGTCAACATGGCTTCTATTGAGAATGACTACGCTTACAAGCCTCCGATTATGACATCCTTCAGAACGGGGACGTTGCCGGATGACAGGAGTGTGATTCGGTTGACATTCAATAACACGGGAGCCGAAGCCCGGGGATGGCTCGACTGGCTGGAGATCCTTCATCGCCGACGATTCGAGGCCGTGAATGACTTTCTTCGCTTCTCATCGCCGGACACGAACGCGATTGTACGCTATTCTTTGAAGGGATTCTCATCCCGCGATGTGGTGGCTCTCGATGTCACGGACGATGGGAACCCGAGGAGGATCACCGGTCTGACGTTCAATCCCGCTGATCCCGGCGAATGCTCGTTCGACATGTCCGACACCTCAGGGGCCGTTCGCGAATATGCGGTTGCCGGTCCAAACGGCTTCAAGACGCTTGCCTTGGCCACACGCATCGGCAACAGCGATCTTCACGGGATTTCAGGCGGTGCTGAAATGGTGATCATCTCTCCCAGGGAATTTCGGACGGAAGCGGATCGTCTGGCAAACCATCGTTTACAGCGTGACGGTCTCTCTGTTCTGGTGGTTAACATTGAAGATGTATTCAATGAATACTCCGGCGGAATGCGTGATCCCCTGGCCGTGAGGGACTTTCTTGTTGCTGCCCGATCAGGCTGGACAACAAGGCCGCGCTATGTTCTTCTTTTTGGCAATGGTCACTACGACTATAGGAACATACGGACACCTGCGCAGAACTGGATCCCGCCGTACGAATCGGCGGAATCAGTCCATCAGATCAACTCATATGCGAGCGACGATGTTCTTGTGAGCCTTGTTCCAGGGGACAGCCGTGTCAGTATTGCGATGGGGCGCCTCCCGGCCCGGTCTTCGGAAGAGGCCCGAACCATGGTCGACAAGATAATCTCGTATGAGACATCGGCTCCTTTTGATCCATGGCGCAATCGTGTGCTGTTTGTTGCGGATGATGGACTTACCTCAACGCGCGATGAAACAAGCCTCCATACGAATCAGGCGGAGGTCCTCGCTCAAGTTTATACACCCGCTTCGATTGAAAAGAAAAAAATCTATATCGTGGAATTCCCGACTGTCAACAGCTCGTCGGGCCGCCGGAAGCCAACCGCGAATGCTGCAATCATCGACGCAATGAACCGCGGGTTGCTGGTTGTGAACTACACGGGCCATGGGAATCCCCAGCTCTGGGCGCATGAGGCTATTTTCACACGAGAGACGAGTTTGCCTCAATTGTTCAACAGGGATCGCCTATTCCTCCTTGTTGCTGCAACGTGTGATTTTGCAAGGTATGACAATCCGGGCGAAGTGAGTGCCGGCGAACTGATTCTGACCATGGCGGAGGGAGGGGCAATCGCCGTTGTGACGTCTTCCCGGGCGGTTTACTCTTTTGAGAATGCCGAGTTCAACAACACGCTGTATGCCAACCTCTTTACCCGGGACTCCCTCGGAAGGGCTCCCCGTTTGGGGGACGCGATGTTTCAGACCAAACAGGCCCTCTTCAGTTTAAACGACCTCAAGTATCACTTACTTGGAGACCCAAGCATGAGGTTGAATCTCCCGCCGGAAGCTGCGGGCGTGGACAGCATCAATGGAATGCTCGTTGCGGGGATCGTGGCGGTTCAGGCACTGAGCCGGGTAGGTATTGCTGGCGAGATCAAGCGCCCGGACGGCTCGTTGTGGTCCGGATTCGACGGCCAGGCAGTTCTCGAAGTGTTTGATTCCAAACGCCGCGTTCCGGTCCCGGAATGGGGCAACTACACGTTTCAGGTCGGCGGGAGTCTCCTCTATAGGGGTCTTATCAGCGTGACCAACGGAGGGTTCCGCGCCACAGTTCCAATTCCGAAAGATGTTTCTTACGACAACGACAAGGCAAGGATCTCCGTGTACGCCTGGTCGGGGAACGACGATGCCATTGGATTCACCGAGGCCGTGAGCATCGCAGGTACGGATTCGACTGCCGCTGTTGATACGACGGGTCCGATCGTCGAGGTTTTTCTGCAGGATGAAGCGTTTCGTTCGGGTGATGTGGTTCCGCCTGATCCGCTTCTCATTGTCAGGATTGTTGATCAAAGCGGAATCAATACTTCGACAGCCAGCGTGGGTCACAGATTGGAGGCGACTCTCAGCCCTTCATTACGGGCCATTGATCTCACCGATTTCTACCGGGGGGATGTTGACACCTATCAGAGCGGTACGGTGCGCCACGTGCTGCGGGATCTGCCGGAAGGACGTCAATCCATTGCCGTGAAGGCGTGGGATATTTACAACAATTCCTCGCAGACGGATCTGACTTTCGACGTGAAGCTTGTTTCCGATCTTCAGATGTATCAGATATTCAATTTTCCGAATCCGGTGTCGCGATCGACTGTCTTCACGTTCCAGAGAAACTCGACGGAGCCTGTCGACGTCACAAT
>DATECW010000001.1:0-20586 GCA_035286705.1 Bacteroidota bacterium | reverse complement strand
AGGTCGCGGAAGATTTCCAGCAACAACTCCTCCTGGAGGTACAACGGCTCGCGGAGGAGAGCGTCAAGCGAGACCGTCACCCTTGCTCCCTCATGTGCCACAATCGACGGCATCCGATCCTGAAGCTCAGCCTCGACGCGTTCCTGCAATGAGCGCATGATGGAAGAGACTCTGTTGAGTGATTCAACGACATTGGAGTGACTTAGAGATTCCAGTCCGGGAAGAATGACGCGCCGAAGAGCATTGCGGGTATATTCCGTGGAAGCATTCGAGGAATCCTCGCGGTATTGAATTCTCTTCAGCAAGGCATAACGCTCGATCTCCTGCCTTGTCGCCCAAAGGAGCGGACGGATCACCGATCCTTTCCCGCGACGGAGGGGAATTCCGGAAAGCCCTCGAATACCCGCACCGCGAAGGGCATTCATGAGAACGGTTTCGGCATTATCGTCGGCATGATGAGCGGTGGCAAGGGCCTCAGCTCCCGCTTCTTCTCTCCCAATCTCAAATGCCTGATACCGAAGTTCGCGAGCAGCCTCTTGCTTCGAAAGCCGATGCGCCAATTGATACGATCCGACATCGACGTGGAGCGGAAAAAAGGGGAGTCCCAGGTCAGCCGCCGCATGCCGCACAAACTGCTCGTCTTCGTTCGCTTCCTCTCCGCGCAAATGGTGATTTACATGAACGACGGAGAGTCCAATATTCCATGAAGAACTGAGGCCGAAGAAAAGATGCATCATGACCATTGAATCAATACCGCCGCTCACTGCAAGCGCAATCCTGCTCCCGGGTCCTGCAAGGGCGCCGGCATTCAGGAAAGCTTCAAATCGCTCTTCAAACAGGTTTTTTTGGTCATCCATGATGTACCGCTCCATACAAAAATTCTTGATCACACAGGCGCATGATCAAGAATTCTTCTCTGCCGATCCGTTGTCGGTTTGATGCTTGTAGCGGGGGAGTCCGCCTCCGGCGGAGAACCCACGACCTACTCACTTATCAAACTACCCCATTACACAATCACCAATGTTGTAGCGGGGGAGTCCGCCTCCGGCGGAGAACCCACGACCTACTCACTTATCAAACTACCCCATTACACAATTACCAATATTGTAGCGGGGGAGGGATTCGAACCCACGACCTACGGATTATGATTCCGACGCTCTAACCGACTGAGCTACCCCGCCAAAAAAGTGATTCATCTGAAAGCCTCTTTTTCGGACGCCCTGACCTGCCTGTCCGCCGTCTTTCTTGACCGCCATCTTGATGGCGGTTGGCGGAAGCACCCCGCCATCGCAAGCTTGCTCACCTGCGGTGAGCATGAAAAGATACGGAAAAATTGTCCTGATGGCAACGGACGCAATGTGAAAACGTGCTATTTCGGCTCTGCCGGTTTCTCTTGTTCGTACATCGAAAGAAGGAACCCGTACAATTTCCCCACAGGTGTCTTTTCGATGAGAGGAATAAGAAGAGACGTCATAACGATGCTTACAACAATAACACCGTAGACAACAGATTGCATTTCCCCTCCCCCGGGAAGGGTAAGCTGCAGCGGAATCGAGGCAAGAACCGCGGCCGCGGTTCCCTTGGGGACCATCACAGCGAGCATCGAAGCGTCAAACAGCGGTGTCCTGCCCCGATCGAGAGAGTTTTGCGTAGCAATAAGCCGGGCAAGCAGGAGGACGATCGAGAAAGCGATGGCGGCTGCGAGAGACAGCACGTCCGTGAACCGAAACGTCAGGCCGAGAAAAACAAAGAAAAATGTCTTGACAAGAAACACGATCTCACCGAAGAACATTTTTTCCGTCTCGTTATGTTTGAGCGGCTTCAGGTCGGTTACCCTCAGAAGTCTGGGGAGCCTGATGATTTCCGAATTGCTAAGAGTGATTCCGCAGGTGAGAGCAGCCACAGGGCCGCTGAATCCCAGAAACTCGGCGACGCCATAGAGAATGAACACAAACGCGGGCGTCGTAAAAATCGCATGGCGAAGTTCACGCATACGGTACAGAAGAATGGACCAGACATACCCACCAAGTCCCCCGATGACAACGGCAAAAATAAATGTCGAAACAAGCGTCCCGATCAATTTGCCGACGCGGATATCACTGAGACGGATAAGCTCGAGAACGGCCAGGGCAACTATGATCCCCAGCGCCTCACCGAGAGAGGATTCAAGGGTCAGGATTGTCCGAGTATAATCCTTGAGATTTAACTGGCGAGCCAGCGGAATCATGACGGCGGGCGCCGGTGCAGCCAAAACGGCGCCGACGAACACGGAACCCACTATCGAAAGTCCCGACAAGAGGAAGACAGCGCTGGAAAGAAGAATCATTGTGACGAAATAGCTCAGAGCCGTTATTAAGACTGTCCTGCGAAACGAAGACCGAAGTGTGTCGATATTGAGCTCCAAACCTCCCTCAAAAAGGATGACCACGAGTGCGATCGTCGTGAAAATGGGACCCATCTTCCCGAAATCCTCCGGCTTCACTATTCCCAGAACAGGCCCTATCACCAGACCGATGAGGATCAGGTACAGAACGTCGGGGACCTTTGTCCTCTCAAAAAGCACGACAAAGAAATGGGCGAGAAAAACAAGAAGCCCTACAAAGATAATAACTCCGGAATGCTCCAAGACTGATCTCGAGAGTGTGGCAGGCAGAGAAGGGGGAGGCGATTTTGACACCCCCGGTTTCAAACGGAGTGCCAATATAGCAAAACCCGTCTTCGGGAACAACTCGCAAAGCGAGTCCTAGCGGGCGCTGTTGAGGTAAGGGAATGGATCGAACAAGCGAATGGAAGAAAACACGGGGAAAGATCGAAGACTCTCGATTGCCGTTTTCCCTCCGAGCGCGGGGAATGAACGCGTGTGATTGTGGAAATTCAAATAGTTCCTGAGCCGAAGATAATACAACCGTTCCGCTGTTTCGTCAAGAGTGCCGCTCAGTTCGCCGTCAAAGAAGTACTTTCCGAGAAAATCGCACAGTTCTGAGTTCGAATCTTGGCAGATAACATGTCGAATTCCGAGATGGAAGGCGGTCAGGGTGAAACGATGCGGAATCTCCGTGCCGCCGGCTTGCGAGAAAGCGCCATCGGCTCTCGTCAAAATGCTCTTCACCTGGAAGGGGAATGACCGGATGGCGAACCCAAGAAAATCGATGGAGGAAGCAACCGTCTGGGTAAAATACAATCGGGCGATTTGCAGGTGAGTGTGGACGTCGATCGACGAGTAGAGGACAGGAAGGTCGTCCGCTGAACCGCGGATCATCCGGGCATCGAAAAGCACTGAAGATCCTGGTTCCGGCGCAATCCTGTTGACCGCGGCGGTAAGCTCATTGAGCTGCTCTTTGCCGGCTTCGTGGAGGACTGACCAGAAAACAGAGTGGGTTCCTGCCGCCGGTGGCTTCGTGACGACGATATTTGGACGGTCGTTGTTCATTCAAGTTCAAAGAGAATACTACTATTGTCGTGCCACCGATTTTTACGAATTCCTCTGACGTCAACGACAAGAGTTGCTGTAATTTCTACACAGTTACCTTGCATTTCCTCGAGGCGTTCAATATATTTTCAAAACGAACCTTATCATGACGAATGCGAACGATGCACGCCGGATTGTTCTGCAGTCACTTTCCCCGGTTCTCTCAGAATCGTGCCCTCTCCGCTCGTCACTCGGACGGATCCTAGCCCAGGATATTATTGCCCCTCACCCGGTCCCGCAATTCGACAATTCCGGAATGGATGGCTTCGCCCTTCGGACAGCCGATCTCAGCCAGAACGCAAGGAATATCCTGACGCTCCAGGGTGAAGTTACAGCCGGCCGGCTCTTCGAAGGTTCGCTTCTTTCCGGGCATGCAATTCGAATCACAACCGGTTCGCCGATTCCCGATGAAGCGGACGCTGTCGTGGAGCAGGAAATGATCAGGCTAGCGAACGGTTCGATTGAGTTCACGGGGCCGGTGCAGAAGGGAAGGAACATCCGGCGGCGCGGCGAAGATATCCAGACGGGGGCTGTCGTCCTTGCGAAGGGCTCCAGGTTGGATCCCGCAGGGCTTGGAGTTCTTGCTTCTCTCGGAATTCATACCGTGCTCGTCCATCGGAAAATCCGTGTGGCAATTCTGACGACCGGAAACGAAGTCGTGGATTTCAAGGACACCCCTGGACCCGGCCAGATTCGAAACAGCAATGCGGTTGCGTTGGAGGGAATGTTGATGGAAGATGGTCATGATGTTCGAATGTTGGACATCGCAAAGGATGATCCTGAAGATCTTCGCCGTAAAGTGAGCGGGGGCCTTCAATCCGACGCCTTGGTGACGTCCGGCGGAATATCCGTTGGGAGCCATGATCACATGCCGGGAGTGCTGGAGTCTCTCAACATCGAAATGAAGTTCTGGAAAGTGAATATCAAGCCAGGCATGCCGATGGCGTTCGGCATCGGACAGGTTTCCGACAGAACGGTCCCCGTTTTTGCCCTTCCCGGAAATCCCGTATCGACCCTTGTCACGTATCTTCAGTTCGTGAGACCTGGGCTGAATAGAATGTCCGGAATGCAGAATCCTGATGCGTTTCAGAGCTTTCCTGCGGTGCTTGAGGAGAACATTCCCAAAATAGACTCAAAGCGTCATTTTGTTCGCGGCATCTTCAGGAATGAAAACGGCCGAGTTGTTGTTCGGTCTACGGGCACTCAGAGTTCCGGGGTGCTCACTTCGCTGATGCATGCAAACTGCCTTATCGTTGTCCCTGAAGATGTGCGAAATCCCTCGGCAGGCGATATCGTCGAAATCCAACTCTTATGAACGTTCGGCTCAAATTGTTTTCCGTTGCAAGGGACATTGCAGGGTTCGATGAACAGGTGGTAGTCGTTGCCGCGCATGCGGATGCCGACGCAGTGCTGCGGCAACTCGTCGAGGCCCATCCGGCATTGGAAGAATGGAAGGGAAGCCTAAGGCTGGCTGTGAACTGTGAATACGTGAACCGGTCCCATCGTCTGAACGAGGGCGACGAGGTGGCCGTCATTCCGCCTGTCAGCGGCGGATAATCTTCCTACGCCCGATCCCAATAAGACTCATGGTTTCGCTCACTTTGAATCGCATCAACATCAAAGCTGTCGTCGATGACGTAACAACGCCCGAGTCGGGCGGCATCGACCTCTTCGTCGGTACGACGCGAAACCATGCGCGAGGACGAAGCGTCACGCTCCTTGAGTACGAAGCATACCGGCCGATGGCAGTCGGTGTGATGGAACAGCTCGAGCTGGAAGCACATCGGCGGTGGCCGCTGAATCGGGTCGCGATTGTCCATCGCCTCGGAAAAGTCCCCGTGGGTGAAGCAAGCGTCGCCATCGCCGTTTCAAGCGCCCATCGGAAAGAGGCGTTCGAGGCATGCAGGTTCCTGATCGATACATTGAAGAAAGAGGTTCCCATCTGGAAGCGAGAATATTTTTCAGACGGATCAATCGAATGGTCGGGCGAACACGCATCCTCACGGGCTGAACATGACTGATCATTCCCCTCACTCGCATTCGATTGAACCACTCCCTGACGGCATGCTCGTCGATTCATTCGGCAGGCGTATCGTGAACCTCAGGATTTCCGTTACGGATCGGTGCAATTTTCGTTGCCGTTATTGTATGCCGGAAGATGGAATGCAGTGGCTCCCCAGGGAAGCCCTGTTGAGTTACGAAGAGTTGGCCCGTGTTGCGGCTGTGTTTGTCGATCTCGGTGTGCGTAAAATACGCCTCACCGGCGGCGAGCCGCTGATGCGGCATGATCTCAGTCGGCTCGTCGGTTATCTGAGCTCCATCAGCCGACTCGAGGATCTCGCTCTGACCACCAATGGCTTCTTCCTGGCAGACCAGATCGGGGAACTGGTGAACGCGGGACTTCGCAGGATCAATGTGAGCCTCGATTCGCTCGACCCCGTCAAGTTCAATCTGATGACGCGGCGCAACTACTACCAGCGTGTGTTGGACGGCCTCGTCGCCGCTGAAGCACACGGGCTGCTTCCCCTGAAGATCAATGCCGTCCTTATCAGAGGGATAAACGACGACGAGATTGTGAAATTTGCCGAACTTGCCCGCAGTAAACCGTATGTCATCCGATTCATCGAGTTCATGCCGATCGGTGCTGACGATGGCTGGTCACCGGAGAGGGTGGTGCCAGCCGCAGAAGTGATCAGCAGAATCGAAAGGGGTGTGGGGAAGAAGTTGCTGCCGATCGAGATTCATGGAGCCCAGCCTGCTGACCGCTTTCAGTTCGAAGACGGAAAAGGGGAAATCGGGTTCATCAGCTCAGTCAGCGAGCCCTTCTGCAGCCACTGCAATCGGGTTCGGATCACTTCTGACGGAAAACTCCGGACGTGTCTTTTCTCACTCGCCGAGACGGATCTCCGTGAACCCCTCCGGAATCACGCATCAGATGAAGAGCTCCGGTTGATTATTCGTAACGCAGTCTGGAAAAAGGAAGCCGGCCACAGCATTAACAAACCCGAATTCGAACGACCCAAACGAAGCATGTCGCAAATTGGAGGCTAGATCATGAAATACGCCGCTCTTCTTTTTTTTGTCTTTGCTCTTTTTGGCTGTCAATCAAGTGATCCTTCGCCGGAAACTCTTGCACTTGATCAGCAGAATATCGAGACAACGATCCGCAACCTTTATGTCTCAATAAAGAAAGCCTATACCTACGGCGGCATGAACACAGACAGTCTGCTTGACGTCTACTACGATCCTTCTTCATACTATGTCACCCCGTGGGCGACGAGTGAAATCATCGATTCTACCAAAAGCCGCTTTCGGTCTGCCCACAGCCACATCACTGAGTTCGACTACTCCATCGAGAGCTTCAGCGCAAAATCCTACGGAAACGGTGGAATCGCATTCTTTATCCTTCGTCAGGATTACAAGGTCGACGGGCAGGAACGAAGCGAGTACCTCCCAACGACATTCGTGCTCGAAAAACACGGCGAAACCTGGAAAATCGTACACGCCCACCGCTCAGCCGATCCGGAAACATGGGCGCAGTGGTTTTCGAAGAAGCCCTGACCTGAGACGGTTCGGTTGATGTTGAGTTCGACGACGATGAATTCTTCAACATTCAGACGCACTTCCAGAGTTTTCATTCTGTCTCACTTGGGACAAAATGCACAGAGCTTATCTCTCTGCGTACGTTTGCGTCCGGAGTTTATCCCGCCGACCTGTTCCGTGCATTTTACGGGAAGGCGGGACGACTCTGCGTTTGAAGTCTAGTAATGAGATTGAGATGCTGCCCTGCTATATTCTTGCAAACGTGAAAACGTTTGGCTATCATGATCGCACTACGCCGCGGCTCGTGGGTGATGGAGGGCACATGTGAGAAGGCAGAAAAGAGAGTACCTTAGGGGAGGCAATGGGCCTGTTTGAAAAAAGAGAAAAAGTCGAAGGAGTGAACTATTTCGGAAAACCGAACCTCCCGCCCGGTCAGCGCAAAACCGATAAGTTCCCGGTTCTTACCTACGGTCCAACACCAAACATCAAGAAAGAAATGTGGCGGTTTCGCGTCTGGGGATTGGTATACGAGGAACGCGAGTGGACATGGGATGAATTCCTGAGACTCCCACAGAGCAAGCTGAAAGCCGATTTTCACTGCGTCACCCACTGGAGTCGCTTCGGCGATGACTGGGAAGGTGTGATGTTCAAAGACCTTTTTGCAAACATCAGAGTGAAGTCGGAGGCGAAGCATGTGTTGCAGCATGCATACGGAGGATACACCACTAATCTTCCCCTTCAATGGATGCTGGACGAAGATGTGATGTTTGTCCACACGGTCAACGGCGAACCGCTGGAGGCAGACCATGGCGGCCCCATGCGCGTTTTCACTCCGCGCCGCTATGCATGGAAAGGTGCTAAGTGGATTCGCGGATTGGAGTTCATGGTAAGAGACAAACCCGGATTCTGGGAAGAAAACGGGTACAGCAACAGCGCCGACCCCTGGAAAGAAGAACGATTTTGGTAGGAACGGCGGTGCGAGAAGTCCGACTTCAATCCGGGTGACGATTAGATTCCCGGAATCCGCCACGCACGAGCTTTGCTTAGATTCCGGGAATCTGCCACACTCCCGCAGTCTGAATTCTCACAACAAACACTGGGAACTCCCATGAAAAGACCTCTGGTCGTTTTCTCCGCATTCATCCTCATACTGTTACTGATTTCGTGCAGCTCGACAAAGGACATGGCTGATCAGAATCAGAACAGCGCTCCGCAGCCGGCGGGGCCGGGAGTACCACCCAGTCATTGTCGCATCCTGGGTACTGTAGTGAAAATCGAGGACTATCGTTCCACGAAATCTGACGATCCCTGCTCAAAAGCACCGTGTGTCGCGACAGTTAGGGTGGAAGAAGTGCTTGGTTATGGAAGCGGTTTTTCCCGAACTCTTCACAAGGCAGCGGAAATACGAGTCCATTTTAGGTTGACACTCGGCCCGACGAAAGAAATCCTCCCGGAGGTCGTGCCGCCACTCCCCGGTCTCTCCGTCGGTTCCCGATTTCAGGCAGATATATCCGGCGGTCCCGCCCCCGCGATGCAAGGGCAGGGCGCTCCAGATTATCTGACAGATCAATACCACGTCAAAGATTAGTTCATTCACAAGGGAAACTCATTATGAGGATTGCTATGAAACGAATCATGTGGTCGGTGGGGATTCTCCTGCTTTTTGCTTCTGTTACCGCGTTGTGGTATTTCCAATTCAATTCAACCAGCCCACGGATGAACAGTATTGGAATTATGGAAAAGACTGAAAAGGGATCGGGAGAGGATCCGGAAGCCCGCGCCCGCTGGGAATGGAAACGGGTGCGCAGCCCTTACACAAACTCAGTTCCTGAAAACATCCGGGCCAAGGAACTTGCATTTGCCCAGTCCATTCCAACAAAGGAAGAATTCGCGCGCAGTAGCCTTCAGAAAGGTCAGGCGGCTCAACTCTTCACATGGACTCGCCGCGGCCCCGCCAATGTGGGTGGACGCACCAGGGCTCTCGCCATCGACGTCTCGAATGAGAGCATCATTCTTGCCGGCGGTGTGAGCGGCGGAATGTGGCGTTCCACGGACGGAGGCGCATCGTGGACCCGCGCAACATCTCTCGCCATTGACAATCAGAGCGTGACCTGCTTGACCCAGGATACCAGAAGCGCTAAGACGAATATCTGGTACTACGGAACGGGAGAGTACTCTGGCAGCAGCGGGAGCGGCGTCGGGGCGTTTTATAGCGGAGACGGCATTTTCAAATCGACGGACGGGGGAGTGAACTGGTCCGTTCTTTCTACTACTTCAACAGGGATTCCTCAGTCTTTTGACAATTTCTTTGATTATGTATGGAATGTTGCCACCGATCCCAGCAACGGCGCTCAGGACGAGGTCTATGCCGCGACCTACGGCGCACTCTTCCGCAGCACGAACGGTGGAACCTCTTGGGCCGCAACGAGGGGTGGTTCTCCTACGTATTCGCCCTTCGTTGACGTGGCCGTCACCAGCGCCGGAGTAGTGTATGCTACTCTCAGCAGTGAGAGCACAACGAAAGGGATATGGCGTTCGACAGACGGTGTAACATGGGCAAACATCACGCCGGCCGGATTCCCTTCAACATATCGCCGGATTGTCATCGGCATAGCCCCGTCCGACGAGGCTCAGGTCTATTTCCTTGCCGAGACACCGAGTGGCGGAACCTTGAACCATAGCTTCTGGAAATACACATATCTCTCCGGTGACGGCACGGGTGCCGGCGGATCCTGGGTGAACCGTTCTGCAAACATGCCCGCGTTTGGAGCACCAGTCGGTGATTTTGATTCACAAGCGTCATACGACCTTATCGTCAAAGTGAAGCCGGATAATGCCGACGTCGTTTTCCTCGGCGGGACAAACCTCTATCGTTCCACGGACGGATATGCCACGACGGGAAACACGACTTGGATCGGTGGGTATGCAACAGCCAACAATGTCAGTTCATATGCGAATCAACATGCCGACCAGCATTCCATGGCTTTCCTGCCATCGAATGCATCAGTGCTCTTTGCAGGTCACGATGGGGGAATCAGCAAGACAACCAATAACCTCGCGTCGACAGTAAGCTGGTCGTTCCTCAACAACGGTTACTATTCTACGCAGTTCTATACGGTTGCGATCGATCATGCAACGAGCGGTAACAATGTGATTGTGGGGGGAATGCAGGATAACGGCACATGGCGCGTCAATTCCACGAGTGGGACGGCGGCATGGTCCGGGCCTTTTTCCATCGGCGGTGATGGCGCCTATTGTGCGGTTGCAGATGGGAGAACATTCTATTATGTGTCTTCTCAGAACGGCAACGTCTACCGATACACTCTCGACGGCGGGTTTGCCGAAGCGACCTGGACAAAGGTCGTCCCTACTGGTGCGGCCAATTTCCTGTTCATCAATCCCCTTGTTCTCGATCCGAACAACTCGAACGTGATGTACCTGGCGGGCGGTGATCGGGTATGGAGGAACTCTGATCTGTCCGCGATTCCAAATTTCTCAAATTCCACGACGGCTGTCAACTGGTCGCAATTCTCAAATGCGGTGCTTTCCGGTGAAGCGCTTGCCTCCTTTGGGATCGGCAAAACAGCATCAGGTGGAGGAGCTTCCACCCGGCTCTATTTTGGCACCGATGTAGGGAATGTCTACAGGTTCGACAATGCCAGCAACACGAGCTCCACGGCAACTGATGTGACCGGTGCGAATTTTCCTTCATCGGCTCCGTACGTCAGTTGTCTGGCGGTGAATCCGGCAAATGATAATGAGGTCATTGCGGTCTTCTCGAACTACGAAGTTCAAAGCCTGTTCTATACCACCAACGGTGGCACTTCATGGACGAACGTGAGCGGAAATATGGAAGCTCCACCTTTTGACGGATCGGGAGATGGCCCGTCGTGCCGGTGGGCGGCTATTGTGCCGACCACGCAGGGAACGACGTATTTCGTAGGCACGAGTGTGGGCCTCTATTCAGCCACCGCTCTCAGCGGATCGACAACGTGGGTCCAGGAGGGCGCTTCAACGATCGGGAATGTCATCGTCGACATGATCGATTTCCGCACATCGGATGGTCTCGTTGTCGTGGGAACGCATGCCAACGGAGTTTTTTCCACCAATGTCGTTGTTTCGACTCCGCGAGCGGAGAATACGCTTCCCACCGGCTATGTGCTGAATCAGAATTATCCGAATCCCTTTAATCCCAGCACGACAATCCGATACTCGCTCCCTGAACGCTCACACGTGAAGATCACCGTTTTTGACGCCGCCGGACGGGAAATTTCGATTCTTCGGAATCGCGAGGAGAATGCGGGAAAGCATGAAGTCCAATGGGATGCCAAAGATGCTCACGGAATCAGCGTTGCTTCGGGCGTCTACTTCTATACCCTCACAGCTCTCGGAGAAGGAAGTGAAGTGAAATTCACCCGCTCAGAAAAAATGACGCTGGTGAAGTAAATATGTTGTCTGAAAGTCTCTCATCAAAAGCCCGCATGTGATCGTGCGGGCTTTTTTGTCATTAAGAAATCAGAATTGCCCCGACCTTTCCTGCACGCCGAAGTCCGTTTCGCGGACGCAGGCGGGAGGTCGGGGTCATGGAAAACGCAAAACATCAAGGGCTTCAGCCCTTTTCACCGATGCCCCGAGAGAGATCGACGAGATCGAAAAACTGATGAAGAACAAGGGAATTGGCAATCAGAGCTTGCAGGTGGAAGGTGCAGCTATGGTATGAAAAGAAAAATCCCCGCCAACAGACGGGGATTTTTTTGATCTCTGAGGCAATGCTTCAGCCGTCGCTTTCCTTACGCTTCTTCCAACATCGCGCGCAGGTTTCGACGAATGGCTTTCATTTTTTTCATCCGTTTCTTGACGGATGGTTTCGTGAAGAACGTCCGTTTCTTGAATTCCTTTAATACCCCGGAGCGCTCATACTTCTTCTTGAATCGCCGAATTGCCTTATCGATCGGTTCGTTATCACCGATGATAATGCCGACCAAAAAATTCACCTCCTCACGGTTCGAATCGTTAAGTGACTATCCTAGAGAGCGTCCGCACCCAGATTCTCGATGAGTTTCCGCTCGCCCAGTTTCTCAAAAGAAACAGTAATTGCCTGAACTCCGCCCGATGTCTTGATCTTTGATGTCACGCGGCCTATATCATCCCATTCAGTATGATAAATGGTCTGGCCTACAGTGAAAATCTTGCTGGCCGCATACTCTATCGCCTGCTCACGGTCGAGCTTGCGCAGAGGAGATTGGCTCTGAAGTCCCAGGCTTCGGTCGATGAGCGCACTATGCTTGCAGCGTGCGCATCGGAACCACATCCTCGAGGGATCGCTTCCCGCCCCTCCGGCATTCACGCCTCCGACGAGCTCCATTTTTGTTTCCTTGTGACAATACGCACAGTAATGCGTGATGTACTTGGATTTACCCATGATTATCATCTCCGAAGACCGTGATTGATCACAGGCATTGCGGTCGTTGCAGCGGCGAAACGAACTGGAAGGGGGGTTGGGCTTCGTCAGGGCAAGGGCCAAAAAAACCTGTAAAAGAAGGTACGCAGATCCTCTGTCGGAGTCAAGGCCGAATCTTCACGTTATTGAAGGCCCGTGGAGTATTTTCCATTGAAAGAGAAGGTTTTGCGCGCTATTTTGGATTTCTGAAATGATTCCCACAGGTTTGGATCTTCGTTGATTCCCCTCCAAAAGTCATCGCTCCCGGCACGGTTCCCCGACTGGAGACTGATTGCCATTTCGGTCTTGTTCCTTGTGGCCGGTCTATATGTTCTCAATGACGTGTTCGTCTATATACCGGACAGCGCCCGATACCTCGTGTGGGCGGAATCGCTGACGCAGTTTCGGGGATTTGCGGACTACTCCGGGCCTGATCCGATCCGCTACGTTGTTCATGCGCCTCTGTATGCGGTGTTGCTTGCGCCAGCGGCATTCTTTGCCCCCGGCAGTGTCGTGGCCGCGAAATTCCTCACCCTCTTGTTCGGACTCGGTCTTCTCATCCTCGTGTATTTCTGCCTTGCCGAAAGGGCCGGAAGAACACCGGCGGTGCTTGGCGTCCTGTTTCTTGCACTGAATCCGCTCCAGCTTCTGTATTCTACCCAGATTCTCTCTGATGTCCCTTTTGCGGTATTTTTTGTCGCGATCTTGATTCTTACCGACCGCGTGGTCAAGCGGCCGCCTCGAATAGATGGAGCCCTGATTCTCCTTGCGGTCCTTATGTCTGCCGCCATGTTGCTGAGAGAGGTTGGGATTGCCCTCGTGATTGCCTGTGCTCTTCTGTTTCTTGTCCGCAAGGAATACTCCCGTATGGCGGTCATGATCCTTGTACCGCTGGCAATCTACGCATTGTGGTTTTTCCGCAACGAAGTGTTGATCGCGGGCCTGGAACAACCGCCACTTCGAAATTCCGACCTGTTCACGTCACACCTCTATACTGTTCGGGAAGCACCATTGATGAGCGAACTTCTGGCTCGTGCCGGCAGCAACGCCCGCGCATATGCTGGCATTACAGGCAAACTCCTTTTCTTGACTCAATACGATGTGCGGGGGTATGGAATTATTCCTCCCGGCGAATTCGCTTTTGGATGGTTGTTGAAGAACGCCCGACTTCTCTTCGTTCCCGCTTCAATCCTTACAGTCGGACTGTTCATCACGGGTCTGTGGTACGATTGGAAACGGAGAGAAAGCGCGAGGATGGTTGTGTTCTTCCTGATTCTCTATCTCCCCCTGATCCTGATTTATCCATTCAATGATATCAGATTCCTTTTTCCCTTTTTGATTGTCATGCTCATCTTTGTTGTGATGGGCGCGACGGCTGGAATCAAGAAACTCCTCTCAGAGACCCCGCCGGGGAAGATGACGGTGGCAGCGGGAATCCTGTGCCTTCTCTTATTGGCCGTTCCGAATTTCGCCTGGGTCTATTCGTTCGTTGGAAACAACGCCCAATACCGATCGGATCCGGAGCTTTACTTCCGGTCAATGATCCACCGGCCCGACGCTCCGGAATTGCTCATGTTTCCTATGAGTCGAATCGGAGACTGGCTCAGCAGAAATACCGAACGTACCGCTGTGATTGCCACGAGATGGAAACAGCTTTCTTTCTGGCTCGGCGACAGGAAATTGCTGGAACTCAATCCAATGCTTCCGGTCGACCAGTTTGAGAATCAGATGCGGGACTACCACGTGGAATATCTTGTAGCACTGCTCGATCGCTCGCGCCTCAGAGAGTTTGAGACACAAATGGCGCTGACTTCGCGTTTTTCGTTCATTCCTGTTCATCGCGTGGGAAATGCGGTCATTCTCAAGGTCGAACCGGCCCGGAGAAAAGATGCGTGGACGGCGACCGATTCCTCGATGACCTCGGTCGCAGGTGAAAGGGGGGGAGTTCTCGATAGCCTCAACCGCGTCGACGAGCAGATACAATATCTCTTTCGGTCCGCACTGCGAAACATGGACTCTGGAAAGCCCGCGGAAGCTGAAGAAATTTTTCAGAGCCTTTCGACAAGGGCCGGCCGCTCGGGGACGGTCGTCCTGTATACTGCCATCGCAAAGTCGTTTGCAGGAAAATTTGAGGAAGCGGACACGCTCCTTCAGAACATCAGGCAGGGACAGCAGGCAGGCCCGCTCCTCGTGCATTCGTGGTACCATCTGCAGATCATTGAAAAGTTGCGCCGGGCCGATCAATCGAGAGACTCGTTGGAACGGGCCGAACTCCTGACGAAAATCGCCGTGGACTACTGGAGCCTGGGTTTCAGGCAACAGGCCGAGAGGACTCTTACGAAGGCCATCGAATCTGATGCCGGATTCCCGCCCGCGTTGATCTTTGGGATCTACTTTGCCCTTCAACGTGAGGACACCCTTTCCGCAAGAAGGCGGCTTGGGCAACTTCGCTCCGCCGACTTCTCTCATCCGGCAACCGTCCCGTTTGAGAATCTCCTTGTCAATGCCGGATTGGCGGCAGGGGAAAAGGACGTTGCAAAGTGGTCCGCTTTTCGGGAGATCGTTGCTCAAAGCTACGAGAAGCTGGGGCTCATGGAAAGCGCCATCGATGAATGTACAGACATCCTTGCCCGTGATCCGTCCCGCTCGTCCGCGCTTCTTTCTCTTGCGAGGCTGTATGTCGAAAAGGAGCGCTTCGCCCCGGCAAAAAGAATCCTCATTCGAATAGCCGAGTTGATTCCGGATGACCCTGCAGGGCAGAGACTGGCAAAAGAACTGAAACGCCGTTGGGGGGAATGACCGACTGGCCGATTCCCGGAATCTGTCAGCGCAGACTCAGGCTTGACTTTCGGTCAGGATTTGAATATGTTTGAGTGCTTCCCCCACGCAGCGGTAGAGGCTTAAGATCTGGGCCCTTAGCTCAGTTGGTTAGAGCAGCGGACTCATAATCCGCTGGTCGCAGGTTCGAGCCCTGCAGGGCCCACTGAATTAAGGCCCTGAAGTCAGGCCGTTTCAGAATGAGAATTTGCACATTGTATCGGAAAAAATGACTGGATCAGAAATTTTTTCCTGATTCACAATGGCAGCAAGGGGAAAAAGACGTAAGTATGGGGTTTCTTCTGAAAAGTCCAGAGTGGCACGAGGGTTGAGTAGTATACGCCATCGAATGTTCTTTGAAGCATGAAAACTTAATTCACCCCAATCATACCCAATCAACAGTCCTTAGGAGGATTTTATGGGTCAACAGCAGCTTCTTCTCATCATCCTTGGCGTTATCATCGTCGGTATCGCCATTGCAGTCGGTCTGAGCATGTTCACGGCACAGAGCGTCGGTGCAAACCGTGACGCTATCATTGCCGACATGACCAACCTGGCTGCCAACGCATACCAGTTCCGTATTCGTCCGACCACAATGGGCGGAGGTGGTGGATCGTATGCCGGCTATACCATTGCGCCGTCACTCGCATCCAATGAAAACGGTGCCTACACGTTGAGCGGAACACCGGGTGCCACGACCGTCGCATTCACTGGCACATCGAGCCAGTATACGACCGATTCGGTCACCGGAACCTACGGTGCCGATGGAAAGCTGAGCGGTTCTTTCAGCTTCGCCGGACCAAACTTCGCCGGAACATAACCTGTTTCGAGAAGTCGACAACAATTCAGCGCCCCGACCATCAAGTCGGGGCGTTGCTTTTTGTACCCCACGGATGGGCTATCCGCAATTTTTTTTCTTGCTGAATTGTTGAGCGCCGAATTGCATGTTGAAATCTAAAACAGTATTTTCTTTGAGTCACAAATAACCTCACCAAAAGGGGAAACGGTAACCTAGGCTGCATGCCCCCCGCCCATCCTCCCGGGCCCGAATTTGGATTGTATGCATGGCAACCGTTCGAATCGTCGATGCCGACAAAGAAGACCGCAAACAGCGGATCATGGTCATATCCCTGTTTGCCATCGGCATTCTGGGTATCTCCTACCTCGTCTACGATTACATCCGAATTATCAACCATGTCGCTCTCCCGGAAGATCCCAGCCAGGTCGACCCAATCGTGCAACAATGGAAACAGGAAGGATTGGTTTCGTCATTTGACGTCAAGAGCGCTCTCCTGGTTGTTGAGGACAACAAATGGAACGAGCGGGACAAAGACACGAAAATCGGAATCATCGTACAGCTGGCCCGATATTGCGCCCAGAAGAACAATTCACCGAATTGGGCGGTGAGGGTTGTGGGGAGCAGTTCGCGGATGACCCTCGGAGAAATGGGCCATTCCGGATTAGTGGTTCAATAACGAGAGATCGACGATGGGCCAACAACAATTATTGATCATTGTCTTGGTAGTGTTCATCTCAGGTTTGGCCTTGTGGACCGGGGTCCGCCTGGTTCGGTCTATGAATCAGGATAACGAAAGAGATCTTGTCATGCATCAAATTAACACCCTGGTTGGAGACGCGAAGAAATATTCGGGTCAGCCAAAGAGCATTGGAGGCGGCGAAGGGAGTTTCATCGGATTCACTCCCATCAACAAGTTGACGAACACTGGTCGCATCCGTATCTACCTCACTGCCGGGACGGATTGGATCCTGTTCCAGGGATATGGAGGCACCGAGGGATGGGACGGAACAACACCGGTCGCAGTGGTTGCGCAATATGACCAGTCAACCGGAACTTTCTCGACGATCTCTAACGTCAACTAAATCTGCTTTTCCCTTCCTGATTCTTGCCATCCCAGTGGTTTTTTTGAAGTGTTTGTTCGCATCACACGTCCAATTCCATGCCCCGCAACGACTTGACACAGTATGGGAAAAACCGTATTATTGCTTCTGCGTACGCCAACTTCTTCATTTGTCCTTTTAAGAGGAATGCATGCCTGAATTCAGAGTCGAGGGAGTAACGCCATCCGGCAAAGCGGTAGCAGGGGCGATTACCGCGGACAATAAGAAATCGGCCAGACAACGTGCTGACGACATGGCCCGGGAAAAGAAGTTCAAGGTTACCGGCATCCATGAGCGCGTCAACTTCCTCTATCGTGTTCAAAAGGGCACCGAGAAACCCGTCGACGGAGAGCAAAAGGCCTACTCGAAAGATGAGGTCAAACAAGCCCTCGAAAAAATGGGCTTCCGGGTTGTCTATGTGCGGAAAAAATTGTTTGGCAACAGACAGTCTCCCGCCCCTGCCGTCGATGTTATCACGTTTGTTCGTGTGAGCGCTGACCTCATGCGGCAGAAACTGCCGTTCAACGAAGTGCTGCAGCTGCTGGTCAACGACATTGCCAATCCCGCACTCCGGGACGCCGTCAAGGAAATCAACTCCGAGCTGAAGCAGGGGAAAGACAGCGAAAAGGTCTTTCAGAAACAATCGATCGTGTTTGGAAAGTTCACTGCCAACATGCTGGGACTCGCTTCCAAAAGCGGCAACATGGCGGAGATTTATGACAGCACGGCAAAATTTTTGGAACGGAACGCCGAATTCAAACGCAATCTGAAATCGGCCCTCATCATGCCGATGGTCACCCTGTTTGTGCTGATGCTGGCTGTCCTGTTCTACATCGGCTATATCTTCCCCGCAACTGCAGAAGCATTCGAGAAGATGAAAATCGACCTTCCGCCGATGACGAAAGCCTCGCTGGCGTTCAGCCGGTGGATCACGGGCAATATCCTCCTGATACTCATTGCCTTCATGGTTCCTGTCATCCTCGTCTGGCGCTTCCTGTCGACCGACCGTGGCAAGTTCCTTGTCGATCAGTATATCATCCGTATCCCCGTCATCGGTAATCTCCTGCACAAGACCGCAATCGAAATCTTCTGCCGTGTGTTCTACGCCCTGTACAGCGGATCGGGCGAAAATATCGATGTCATTCGTATGTCCGCGGAAGCATGCGGAAACAAGTTCATGGAACACCAGATCAAGACGATCGCCATTCCTATGATGATTGAAAAAGGAAAAGGATTGGTGGAGGCGTTTGAAGCAACAGGAGTTTTTACGAAGACCGCCCTGTCACGATTTGCGTCCGGCGCCGAAACCGGAACGGTGAAAAACACGGCGCTCCAGCTTGCCGAATACTACGAAAAAGAAACAAGCTACCGGCTGAAGAACGCGATCGAAGTAATCCAGGTCTTTGTCTCAATGATTATCATGGTGGTGTTGATGGCACTGACGATCGTGTCATCGGAGACGGCAACCGTGCGCCCGAAAGCGCCCGGAACATTCATCCACTACCTGCCATTCTTCTAAGCGGTCGTGGATTAACTCACAGGGGTGAGCTCCTATGCCTGAAATAGACATAACTGATAAAATCGGTTACACGCTTCTGAAAAAAGGGATCATTGATTTTGAGACGCTCGAGAAGTCTCTCAAAATGAAGGATTCCGACGAGAACAAGAAGAACAGGAAGAACCTGGGCCAGATCCTTGTCTCGGAATTCGGCGCAGATCACGATGCCGTGTTCCGCGAGGTCGCAAACCTGTACGCGTTCCGTGAAATCTATCTCAACGACGAGAAGATCGAAGAAGCCCGCGTCGCCTTTATCAAAAAATTCGTGGAGGCTTTGCCCGACCAACAGCGGGACACGATGATCCAGGCGAAAATGCTCCCGTTCAAATACGATGAGCGGCAAACGGACAAGCTCATCATCGTTGCCGCCGATCCGACAGACAAGAACCTCCCCGTCGTGGCGAGAAGCTTCAATGTGAAGAAGTACGAGATTTGTTACGTGCGCCTGAAGGATCTGCAGGCATTGATGGAAAAGGTGGCCCCGGCGCAGAACGAATTTCTCAAACTCTTGAAGGATAACGAAATTACGGTGGATGAAGGTGATGGAGGAGGGGTAGGAGGAGAGGGAGAGGTGGATGAAGATCTCCTGCAGGCCGAGATTACGAAGTCGGCAATTGTCAACCTGTTTGAGGGATGCCTGGTCGAAGCGGTTCGGAGGGATGTTAGCGACGTTCACATCGTGGCAGCGGAAGGAAATAGAACCAACTTCATGTTCCGTGTGGACGGGAATCTTCAAATGTGGCATTGCCAGGAAAACACCATGCCGGAGGCCGTTCTCGCCGTGGTCAAGGACCGCACGAAGAACGTCGACCGGTTTGAGCGTGAGATGACACAGGACGGTTTTATCCAGCGCGTCATCGACGGCCACCAGTTGCGGTTCCGTGTTTCTATCATGCCGATCGTGACCACCGAATTCAAACATAAGTTCGAAAGCGTGGTTATCCGTGTTCTGGACGACAGGAAGGTAATCACCGACCTCAGCAAACTCGGACTCCAGGGTCCAGCACGGGATTTCTTCTATAAGGCCATTAACAAGCCCCAGGGCATTATCATTCTGACGGGGCCAACGGGTTCCGGTAAATCAACAACACTGATCGCGGCCCTGTACCAGGTGATCGACCCAACCGTGAACGTGCTCACGGTGGAAGAGCCGGTGGAGTATATCATCAAAGGCGCCCGCCAGCTGAAGATCGGTCCCAAAATGGGATTCGAGCAGGCGGTTCGCGGTATTCTTCGTCACGACCCCGATATCGTCCTCGTCGGTGAAATGCGCGATAAGATCACGGCTGAAACCGCCATCAAAATGGCCAACACGGGCCACCTGGTCTTTTCCACGCTTCACACCAACGACGCTCCAAGCTCCGTGGCCCGTCTGTATAAGATGGGTATAGAGCCGTTTCTGCTTGCATATGCCATCAACATCATCGTGGCACAACGGCTTATTCGGACACTCTGCAAGGTCTGCAAACAGCCCGTCCCCGAAAGCGACCACCCGAGCCTGCTGAAATTCGGATTCACCGAGGAAGATCTCGCCCAGCACACGATCTACGAAGCCGTGGGATGCGACAAATGCAACGGCGGGTACAAAGGTCGGGCGGCCATTCACGAGGCGCTCTATTTCACCAAGGGGATCAAGAATATTATCCTGGGTGCGGGTGAGAAGATCGACGAGAACGCCATTCGTGACCAGGGGGCAAAAGACGGCATGTGGACCCTGCGCCGATCCGGTATGGAGCGCATGAAGGAAGGTATGGCGTCCCTCGAAGAGGTTGTAGCGAATACGGTCGAAGAGGACTAACGGCAGAATCATCAGGAACAAAGGAAGAAGGCATCCCTGCGGATGTCTTCTTCTGCTTTCTG